>JALULO010000260.1 GCA_027056215.1 Campylobacterales bacterium
ATATTTTACTTATCGTAAAAAGTGAGGAAAGAGTTGAAACTATAACATTTACTTGTGTCTGTAAATTTAAATTACTATCTTTTGCTATAATCTTGCAAATTCCAAAACCAACTAAGCTTACTAATCCTTTATTATCAATGATCGCAATTAATTCATTACTTGATTCAAATTCAACATCACTTGTAACATCTTTTTCAGTTTGATCAGAATAGATCCCCTGTATTGTCACTTGCCTAGTTTCATTTATGCTTGTATTTTGTTTTGCATATATTGATATATTTGACGGAGTTGCTTGCAAACTAATCAATATCGCCTCTATTACTTCATCTTCAATAGTAGCATTTTTTTCTTCTGAAAAAGCAGTAATGATTGTTTTTCCTTCTTTGTGTGTGCTTATATCGCCATTAGAATTTATTGTCGCTACAGATTCATCACTAGATGAAAAAGTAGCCTGTATATCTTTTGTAGAGCCGTCAGTATATACCCCTTGGACAAACACTTTATCGGTTAAACCTTTAGCGATATGCCCCTCTAAATCTATTGAACCTCCGGTTTTAGGTATAATATCTATACTTACCAGTTCAGCATCACTTATCACAATACTCGTTTCATTACTCAAAGACCCAACAGTTGCCTTAACTTTGGCAGTTCCTAATCCTATTGCTGTAACTAACCCTTCTGCATCAACTTTTGCCAAAGTTGGCGTTGTGCTGCTCCATGTTACTTGACTCGATACATCTTTTGTAGTTGCATCACTATATGTCCCTGTTACAGAAAGTTGTGCTGCTTTTCCTTTTGCAAGTTTCGCTACTCCCAGCGGATCTATCATGATACTTGAAAGTATTGCAGGAGTGACAGTTACAGTTGCTTGGGCTGTAAATTCTGCTGATTTTACACCGATCGTTACTGTTCCCTCTTTTAAAGCCGTAACTTTTCCACTTGCGTCTACAGTCGCCACCGTCACATCACTAGAGTTAAAATCAACACCGCTGGTCAAAGTCTGTGTTTGCGCGTTTGTGTAAGTCCCTGTAACAGTAACTTGACTAATAAGTCCTTTAGCGATATTTTGTGTAGCGGGTGTAAGCTCTATTCCCGTTAATTCTGCATCACTTATCATGATGGTTTTTGTGGCAGTAATCGCGTCTTTTTTAGCTGTTATGATAACTGTCCCCGTATCTATTGCTTTAACGATTCCCGTTGCATCTATCGTTGCTTTACTTGTATCTGAACTGCGCCATGTCACTTGACTTGTCATGTCCGTTGCTGTCTCATCGCTAAATGTTCCGGTTGCAGATAGTTTTGTCTCTGTTCCCTCGGCTATTTCTGTATTTGTAGCATTGATATCTAAGGAGATCAAATTTGCATCGGTAACTGTTAGCGTTGCTGTTTTGCTGAGCCCTTTGTAAGTTGCTTTTATCGTTGTTGTTCCGATACTTTTTGCTTCTGCTTTTGTGCCATTCATGAGTGCGACTACATTTGAAGAAGAATTCCAGGTGACATCACTTGTTATATCTCTTTTAACGCCATTTGAAAAACTGCCTTTGGCTGTAAAGTTTACAGACTCACCCAGTGCGATAGTGGCATTTGTCGGAGTTAGTGTTATGGAAGTTAATTTTTCAACATTATCTTTGAGATGCTCCATCGCATTTTTTTCGCTGACATAAGCTTTGCCTACATCTTCGACAAGTACTTTGATATCACTTTCGCCAAGTTCTGAAAGTTTTTGTTCTACAGAAAATGTCTCTATCGCTTTTGGGGTAATTTTGATAACTTTATCAATATCTCCATCGTCATCAAGTGATTGTAAAAATCTTGTAAGCGCCACTACTTTTGCATTTGTAAAATCAGTTCTTGGTTTTCCGATAATATCCTGAGGGTAAATCTTTTTATCAGCAGTCATTTTAGAAACGGTTCCGATGATAAGATTTCCTATCTTGAAAGTAACTGGAAATTCTCTACACTCAAACATACCTTCATCATCAGTTACGCTTGCAATATTACCACATTCATAACCTAATCCACTGATAGGAGAATCGACAACAAAACTTTTTTGCAGGGGTAGTATTTGTCCAGAAGGAGTACTGCTACTTCCTCCGCAACCTGTCATGACTGCCAAAAACCAACCTAAAACTACCAAAAATACAATATTTTTCATTATTTACCTCCAAATTTATCCTATAGGATAATGATAAAACATTCTATCTATATTAAGCTTAGCTTAAATTTAATCCTATAGGATAAAAATGAAGCAAAATTTATATTTTGACCAAATTTCTATAGAAGAAGTAGAAGGTTTTCATCAAAAAATCGCTACTAATATTAGAAAATTTCGTGAAGAAAATAAGATAACACAACATGACATGGCATTAAGCATGGGAATAGAATCAGTCGCTTTTTACTCCAATTGTGAAAACCTCCGGTATGGAAAGCACTTCAACATCGAACATATTTTTAAAATTTCACGGATTTTAGAAGTAGATATTGAGGAATTTTTTAAGAATAGTTAGAAAACAAAAGAGATCTAGGATTTTACTTCGTTTCTCTCCAACTTAGATATTTCGTGCATATTTATCCATAGTTTTAAAGATGGACTGCAAGAAATAGAGTTGTAGAGAGGAAAACTAATCTCAAAAGCAGTTCAAGAATTTTTAAATGAACTTTAAACATAAAAACAATTCCCATGGGTTATATGGTAACATAGCCAATCCTTTAAGGTACAAGCTGTGATTGATAAAAGTGTTGTTAGAAAAATTGAAGTTCTCATGTTCGATGTCCTTGTGTTGATATAACGCAAGCATCGGCACATAGAATATTTTTGTATACTACGTGTTATAGTAAACTACTGTAAGTCGTATTAAAATTGGTATTTGCCAGTAGTGTGGATAGAAGGGTGTTTCTTTGTGAAAAGAGGTTCACTGCTTGGTTTAATGCCTCTTTATCAGGAGAATTGAGTCCATATAAAGAGTTGAACTGATCTAAAAATGAGGAAGTTTGAGAATCTTCGTTGTTAAAAAAGAGTCGATTGAGTTGTAAAGATAAAGTAGCGAACTTCTGAGACTCTTCATCGCTTATTTGTGTGGGAAAGATTGCGTTAAATCCTTGCGTCAGTTGTGAAAGTGTACTACCTTGTGAACCGGTTAGTTGGTTTAAAGAGAGTTCCGCCATATAGTTTTTAAGTTCAGTCGAGAGATCTTTGAGTTGGGTTCGCTCTGTTGGCGATATCTTTTGATCTTTTAGTAAGTTGTTTACAAGGTCATCATAAGTCTTGTCAAAATCCAATGTTTGAAAATTTGTGTTAGAAGTTAGGGAAAGTGTATCTAAACTTTTTTGTATCGTTTGGAGTTCTTGTTGTTGTAAGGGTGAAAGCTCATTTGGTAAGCCAAATATACCATCAAACTGTTTGTCTATACTGGATATATCAAAAAGATTTTTTGCCTGATCAGAGAAGTTCACTGTATCAATGATGCCATTTTGGATAGATTGGCTGATGAGTGCAGCTCGTCTGTTTTGGGAGATAGTGCTGGGAAGTTTGACAATATTGTTGATGCTATTGACAAAAGTTCCCATCACACACCTCTTTTTTTATCATTATAACATAAAAAAGAGGGCTATTATGCGTTAGAGAGCAGGTTGTAGTAATCCTTTGGAATATCTAAAAAGACTTAAAGCACTTTGAAAAGCAAAAATCCCTACCAGGTCAGCGATAACATCATACACACTTGTTTCACGGTAAGGTATAAAATACTGAATAAACTCTATGAAAATCCCAAAAAGTAAAAGTGCAGTAACATTTCGTATCCTAGCATCATAAGTTGATGATGAACGGTTTAAGAGTAGTGAAAGTGTAAAAAATGCAAAGATATGTTTGATTTTATCTACATATTCACCATCAAAATCTAAGTGATCATTTGCAGTTGTCGCAAAATAGAGCACGGCTATAACCGTGATAAAAAATAGTGTTTTATAATATACTTTTTTCAAAAAAAACCTTTTTTGCAGGACTATATCATAAACTCTTCAAAAAATCAATAAACTTTTTGAAGCTTGTTTCTGCGGTTATATTGTTTTGCCCTTCTATCAAGCTCTGAGCCTCTTAAATCTGCTATTGCAGTGTGTGTTTGTACTTTATGATCGCGTATAGCTGATTTTGTATCTCTTTTGAGTGTAAGTATAGACTCTTCATGTTGTACTACATTTTCTTTGATGATTCTAAAAGTTTGTAGATCATCTTGATGTTTATTGTGTAAGTTCTCTTGTGCTTGCAATGCACTAGCAGCAGTTAAAGCCAGTGTAAATGTTAAAATTATTTTTATCATGTTTTATCCTTGTATGTTAAATATAAACTTAGATCGGCAAAGATAAAGAAAACTTAACCAGTAATATCTATAAAAATAGATATTGAAAAACATTTTCAATATTAACTTATCTTTAAGATAACTTGGGCTACAATTTCACGAATTTGAAAATAAATATCAAAAACCCCGAAGGATGAAAATGCAAAAGATTGTTGTGGCACTTGCCGGACAACCCAATGTCGGTAAGAGTTCGCTTATCAATGCCATCAGTAATGCCAAACTAAAAGTAGGTAATTTTAGTGGTGTTACAGTGGATAAAACAGAGATAGAGTTTAAGTACTGTGATGAGGTAAGTTGTCAAGATTATGATATCCACATCATTGATCTTCCTGGTGCATACTCCCTTAATGAATATACTATAGAAGAGAAAGTAACAAAAAAGTTTATAGAACATGAAGATTATAACCTCATCGTCAATGTGATTGATGCGACCAATTTGGAAAGAAATCTTCTTTTAACGGCTGAACTGTTAGAAACAGGTAAAAAGATGGTTATCGCTTTGAACATGATGGATGAAGCTGAAAAAGAGGGTGTTTTTATCGATGAAAAACAACTCAGTGAGATTCTTGGTGTGCCTTGTATCAAAACATCAGCATCTGATAAACGGGGTATGGATGCGTTGCAACATGCGATAGTAGAAGTTTTTCAAAAGCCAAAAACAGGTTCAAAGATCGTATATAGTGATGTGATTGAAGAAGAGATTGACAAAATTGTACATTTTTTTGAAGAAAAAAAGTTTCCTTGTCTTATACCCCATGAGAAAGTGGCGGTAAAGCTTTTAAAAGAAGATAAAGAGATTTATACCAAACTACACGATGAACCTATTTGGATTGAGATGTTGCCTATCATCAGGGAAGCGTTGGGGCATATCTATATCCATTATGATACGAAAGATTTGGATGAAGTGTTTGAAGATGAGCGTTTGGCATTTGCCAGAGGTGCTGCTAGAGAGGTACAACGTGTTGAACATAAAAAAGCAAAAACACTGACAGAGAAAATCGATGATATTTTAATCAACAAATATTTTGGCATACCTATATTTTTATTTTTGATGTGGGGATTGTTTCAACTGACTTTTGAACTCGGTGCTGTGCCGATGGATTATATCGATATGTTTTTTAGTGCTCTTGGCGATAAAGCAAAAGATATTTTTGGCTCAGGAGAACTAGGTTCAGTGATCTCTGACGGTATGATCGCAGGTGTGGGTGCAGTGATCATGTTTTTACCAAATATCTTGATTTTGTTTTTAGGTATCGCTTTGTTGGAAACGACGGGTTATATGAGTCGTGTATCGTTTTTGTTAGATGGATTTTTTCATAAATTTGGACTTCATGGAAAAAGTTTTATCCCACTTGTAACAGGTTTTGGATGTTCTGTTCCTGCGTATATGGCGGCAAGAACATTGAAAAATGAGAAAGACAGACTATTGACCCTTTTTATCATCGGTTTTATGAGTTGTGGTGCGAGATTGCCTATCTATGTTTTATTTACAAGTGCATTTTTTAGCAAAGATGTTGCAGGGAATATGCTCTTTTTGATTTATATCACGGGTGCTTTGATTGGTCTGGGTGCAGCAAAACTGTTAAATGTTTTGGTTTTCAAAGGTGAAGATGAACCGTTTGTTATGGAGATGCCAAAATATCGTTGGCCTTCACTCAAATTGTTATGGCACACTATCTATTCACAAGCAAAGATGTATCTGCAAAAAGCGGGTACATTTATAC
>JALULO010000261.1 GCA_027056215.1 Campylobacterales bacterium
ATGAAGTGTTAAAATTTAGCTATATTGCGACAAAAAGTCTTGGAAAAAAAAGAACCAGTACTATTACCGCATGGTGTTTGCAAAAAGATGCACTTATATCAAATATCGCAAAACAGGTAATCAAAGAGAAAAGAGAGTTTTTACAAGATAAAGGATTTTTAACAGGAAAGATCAAAGCACCGTTACATACAAAACTTAAAGGTATAAGAGTTTATTTGGACAACGGAATGTATACCACTACAGATAAAAAAGGTAAGTTCCATTTTGCAGGATTATCGAAAAATTTGTATATTGCACAACTTGATGAGCTTAGTGTTCCACAAAATTATGCCCCAACAGAGTGTAAAAATGATACTACAAAATCAAAAAATGCGATATCTCAATTTATAGATTTACGATATGGCGGTATAAAACAAGTTACATTTTGTATACAAAAAACAAAGAAAAAGAGAGCCAACAAGAGACATGATGTTTTTGTGCCAAAAGCAAAAAAGTCACCTAAAATGCCAACGTTTTCTAGTACAGATCTTAAAAAATATAAAAAAGAACAATGGTTATGGCCACCTAAAGATTTTAATCCTGCTATTGGTTCAATAAAGGTAGCAATACTTCATAAAAGATCTCACAAATTAAAACTTTTTATCAATGGATCCGAAGTAAGTCTTTTAAATTATGATACCACTGTATCTTCTTCCAAGTCAAAAAATGAGATTGCTCTTTATAGAGGAGTGGATTTAAAACCTGGAGATAACTTTTTTGAGGCAAGATTGTATACAAAAGAGGGTAAGCTTTTTAAAAGTTTGTCTTCCAAAGTTCACTACTCTACAACACCTGTAAAAGCAAAAATATTAGAAAACCAATCTTATCTAATCGCAGATGGAAAAAATCCAATTGTTATAGCTGTAAAGCTATATGATTACAATGGATATTCCGTATCAGATGATATACAAGGGAACTTGAGACTTGAATCACCATATCAGATGCAAAATAGTCTTGACTCGATGGATAAAAATCCTTTATCTCAAAAAAAAGAAGATACATATAGTGTATATGGTGATGGTATAGCATATATCCGAGTTGCACCAACTACTAAAGCAGGTGAATTGAGACTGCATTTTAATTTTCACAACAAAGATGTGATGCTTCGAACTTGGATTAAGCCACAGCCTAGAGATTGGATTGTAGTTGGTTTTATTGAAGGAACAATGGGATATAAAAAGATTAAAGAGGATATGGAAACTACCAAAGATAAAGGATTGTATAAAAAAGGGAAAATTAGTTTGTTTGCAAAAGGACGTATCAAAGGAGATACATTGTTGACTATCGCTTATAACAATACAAAATCCAAAGATATTTCACTATTTGAAAAAGTAAATCCCGATGATTATTATACCATTTATCAAGATGATTCTCATCAAAACTATGAAGCCCAAAGTCAGAGAAAACTTTATTTGAAAATTGAAAAGAATCAATTTTACGCTCTGTTTGGAGATATGGATACAGGTTTAGAAGTTACAAAACTTTCAAAGTATAGAAGAGTCGTAAATGGTATGAAGTCAGAATACAATGGTGAAAAATATGCTTATAAAATATTTGCATCAAATAATAAAAATATTTTTGTTAAGGATGAAATAAGAGCAGATGGAACAAGTGGCTTATATCATGTAAAACAAAAAAGTATGGTGCCATATACAGAAAAAGTTACCATCGAAGTACGTGATAGATATAGACCTCAGATTTTGATAAGTTCTAAAGTGATGCAACGATTTTATGATTATAGTATAGATTATGATAGTGGGGCACTCTATTTTAAAGCTCCTTTATTGAGTACAGATCAAGCAGGCAATCCCCGTTACATCGTTGTTGATTATGAAAAACAATCAAGTGATAATAAACACTTACTTTATGGGGGAAGAGTAGTAGCTAAATTTAAACAAGGTAAAGTAAATACAGGTGCAACTTATATTCATGAAAATCTAGGAGAAAATAAAAAAATGCTCAGGGGTATAGATGTGGAACTCAGGGCAACAAAAGAACTTCAAGTCAATGCTGAATATGCACAGACAGACCACATAATCGATGAGAAAAGTGTAAATGGTCATGCGTACTTGCTAGAGACGATCTATCAAAATAAGATGATTCGTTTAAGTGGATATCTACGAAGCCAAAGTAACGCATTTGGTATGGAACAAGAAAATAAAGTATTTCGACATAGTAGGAAAATAGGTATTGATGGTAGATTAGATTATTTTAAAAATATCGCAATTTTATTAAGTGCATATAGTGACAAAAATTTGATTCATAAAACATATCAAGATGTTGCAGAGGTAAGTGCTGAGTATACAAAAGAAGGATTGACATCAAAACTAGGTTATAGATATAGCAAAAAAAATGATGCAAAAAACAGCCAAATTCTTCTCTCGACACAAAAAAAGATCTTACATAATAAAGCCTCTGTGCGTATCTCTCATGAGCAATCTTTACAAAAAGCAACAGTGACATTTCCTACTAGAAGTCAATTAGAGGCAAGGTATGCGATTAACAATCATATAGACCTATTTTTGATGGGCGAGATGTCAAGATTTGACGATCAAAAAGTATTTGTAAATAGTTTCGGTGTGCAAAGTAGACTTTGGAAAGGTGCTCAGTTGAGTAGTTCTTTAGAACATGCCTATAAAAATGATACACAAAATCTTTTTACAAAACTAGGTATACGCCAAACATATCAGCTATCAAAAAAGATAAGTTTATCTGGTAGTATTGACCAACGCCATACTATAACAAAAGAAAGTGTCGAAGCTGATCAAGAGGATTTTATAGCCTATAGTGGTGCTGTAAATTTTAATAATAGACCATGGAATAGTACTTTACAAATCGAATATCGCGATGGATCTAAACAAGATAAACTAAATATCAATACAAATTTATATAACCAAGTCAGCGTTGATATGGGTGTGGCATGTGGTATACGTTATGGTGTTATAAGAGATGAAAAAGAGAGTACAAATAAAACAAGTGCAAATTTTTCACTAGCTTATCGCCCTGAAAAGAAATGGATTATTTTAAACAGAATGGATTTTATACATGATGAAAAATCCATAGAGAAAAGAGATAAATTTATTAATAATATTTTAATCAGTTATAAAATTTTAGATGATTTAGAGTTATCTTTACAATATGGATTGAAATATATCAGAGAAAAGTTGGATCATAAAAATTTTGACACTGTTATCGAAATGTTAGGTGTTCATGCAGTCTATCAAGTTGGTTTAAACTATGATCTTCAAATGTATACAAATATCTTACATAATTATGAAACAAAACAAATCTCTTATGCTTATGGTGGGGCAGTGGGGTATAAACTTCTCAAGGATAGTTGGGTTGGAGTAGGTTACAATATGAAAGGTTTTGATGACAGTGATTTTAGCAGACGAAATTATACAAATGAAGGACCATATCTCCAGATACGGGTAAAGTTTAATCAGCATAATTTTAAAGATATTTTGGAAAACTTTTAGTTGATATCAGGATGAGGTGGGAAAAAGTACTTGACAAAAAGCATTAATTCCTATATACTTTGCATTACAAAGTTATTTGCAAAGGAAAACGATGAGTGAAAAGGATAAGGCTTTAGCACATTTAAGTGAGATCAAATCGGCATTGGTAGATAAAGATGCTTTTTTCCCCTATAACTATAATGCTTTGATAGTTTGGGGTGTGATTGGGATTATTATGTCATTTGTGATGCCCTCAATGATTGTTTCTTCTCTCCTTTGGGGAACAGTTCTCTCCGTGGTATTAATGGGGATATGTTTTATCGTTGAAGGATTTTTAACAAAGCGTGTAAATGAAGATTATGATATTGATAATTGTACTAAAAGACAAAAGTTTATCGCTACAACGTTTACGATATTGACACTCTTTTCTATCATATTGACGGTACTTTTTGCAAAACATATGTTAATAACACCATTGTTCATGATATGGCTTTTTGCTATAGGTTTTGGTGACCATGTTGTTGGTTATGTACTCAATATTAAATTGTTTTCAATGAATGGTTATCTCTCTATGGCAAGTTCTATGATATTGCTTATTTTAAGTTTATTTGTCGATGACTTGGGCAGTATAGATAGTGTGTTTTTCTATCTTTGTCAAGGGGTTAGTTTTGTGATGTTAGGGATTGTGCCTATTTTGATAGGTTTAAAACTAAAAAGGCAAGATGGTGTTTGATCCTCTTTTGCATCAAAATATTCGATCAAAATTGATCTCTTTACTCATCGCCAATGAAGAGTTGCCTTTTAAAGCACTCAAAGAATATTTACAGGTGACAGATGGAAATCTTTCTAGTCATCTTAGCAAACTTGAAAAAGCGGGTTATGTAAAAATAGAAAAAAGTTTTGAGAAAAAACGTCCTAAAACAGTTGTTCATGTTACAACTAAAGGGAAAAAAGCGTTTGAACACTATATAGAGGCATTAAAGCTTTTTATAGAAGAAAATTAAAATGGGAGATATAAAGATGAAAAAAATAGTTTTAGCAAGTTTAGTGATGGCAGGGAGTCTTTTTGCTATGAGTGGTTTAGAAATAGCAAAAAAGGCAGATGCGGTTACAAGTGGTTTTGAGAGTTCTATATCAACGATGCAGATGATCATGATCAATAGTGCAGGGCAAAAAACAGTACGTGACATGAAGGGTAAAACACTTGAAAAAGAGGGTGGAGACAAATCTTTGATGGAGTTTTTATCACCAGCGGATGTCAAAGGTACAAAACTTTTAACATACCAACATGTAGATAAAGATGATGATCAATGGTTGTATCTTCCAGCACTGAAAAGGATCAAGAGGATTTCTAGCCGTAACAAAACGGGATCTTTTATGGGAAGTGAGTTTAGCTATGAAGATATATCTGCACAAGAGGTAGAAAAATACACGTACCCAGGAGAAACACAAGAAGTACCTTGTGGTAATCAAACCTGTTATAAGGGAGAAAGAATACCCAAAGATAAACTTTCTGGTTATACAAAGCAGATAACATGGATAGATAAAGAGAATTTCTTAGTGCAGAAGGTGGAGTATTTTGATCGTAAAAAGGCACTTATTAAAACAGCTATTTTTAGTGACTATAAAAAGATTGACGGGATCTGGCGTGTAGGAAAGATTGACATGAAAAATCATCAAAATGACAAAGAGACGATTTTGATATGGGTTGATGATAAAGTCAAAGCAGGACTTAGTGATAAACAGTTTAATAAACGCATCTTAAAGCAATAGCTATGAAAAAGATTACGGTAGGGTTATTATTGGCAACCTTTCTTATAGCCGGAGAGACTGAATATAAAGGCAATCTTGGTATAGAGTATGATTATTTTTCACATGATCTTTCGGCTAAAAGAGACAATGCTTTTGCTTTTCGAGGAGAATTTGAAGTCAAAAAAGAGCTTGGAGATTCACAACTAAAAGCGAATATAAAAGGACTTTGGGATAAAGATGATCATAATAGACGCTATATCGACATACAAGAGTTATACTACAAATACAACTTTGAAAATAGTGAACTACTCATAGGGAAAAATATACTTTTTTGGGGTGCTTTGGAAGTTTACAATTTGGTAGATGTTTTTAATACCAAAGATGTCCTTGATGATCCTTTTGATTATGATCAAAAACTAGGTGCGTGGAATCTTTCATGGACACGTTTTTTTGAAAACTCTGAACTCTCTTTTATCTTGAAGTTAAAAGAAGAAGATCAAAAGATGCAGGAATCAGATTCTGTTTTTAACTTTTTACCATTGCCTTATGATGATCGTCTCAAAACAGAGTATGACAATAGACCTTCCTTCTTTGTCAAGTATAGTGGTTCGGGTGAAGAGGTTCAGTTAGACTATGCTCTCATCTATGAAGCAGGGTATGACCAACAGCGTTATTTTGCTTATGAAAATGGTAAGTTACACCAACAAGCCTACTGGGTAAATAAGTTGATGGGATATGCAACCCTGATTCTTGCAGATACAATCTACAAAGCCGAAGCTGCTTATGCCGTGAGTGATGATGT
>JALULO010000262.1 GCA_027056215.1 Campylobacterales bacterium
CAAGAGGTGGTATTGAAGGAATATTTTGAAGTGGAACTAGCGAACTAAACCATGCTAAAAACCTCTCTCACCCTCTTCTTTATCGTTTCCATCATCTTCTCCACCATCTACACCCCACAAGCGATTTTACCTGCACTTCAAGGTTATTTTCATATTAGTATCGCGCAGACAAATTTGCTACTTTTTGGGATGCTTTTTGTCTTGATGCTCACCACCCCGATCTATGCTCCTTTGGCAAGACGCTATGAGAAGAAAAAGTTGATGCTTTTTTCTATCGTATTTCTTGCATTTTCGGTGCTCATTTCAGCATGGGCTCCCAATTTTTATTGGCTGTTGTTTGCTCGTCTATTACAAGGAGTTTTTATACCTGGTATCACCGCGATCATGCTCTCTTATGTACAAGAGATTTATCCAAAAAAGCATCGAGGGCTAGGTATGGGTATCTATATGGCAGCTACAGGCTTTGGTGCGGTGCTTGGGAGATTGTTAGCAGGGTGGATGACACAGTGGTATGGTTGGCGTGAGGCATTTGGGCTTTTTGTGGTATTGTTACTTATAGCTTGGGTCGCGATGTATCTTGCTTTACCCTCTAGTAAATCTAAGACTACCAAACAAAAGGCAAAAAAAGAAAAAGTTGTAAGCTATTTGACAAACCCACGCATTTTCTCTGTATTGTTGATACCAATGGTGGTCTTTTTCTCGTTTATGGCAGTGAGTAGCTTTATAACCTACCGTTTGTCAGAAGCTCCTTTTTCTTTAGATCCGTCTGCTTTGGGCAATACCTTTTTGGTGCTTTTAGTCGCGGTGATTGTGAGTCCTTTAGCAGGCAAATACTCCGACACATTAGGCAGGATCAAAGTGCTATTTTTGGGAATAATCACTTTGCTCGTAGGAATTTTTCTAAGTACGATTGACAGCTATATGATGGTACTTTTAGGCTTAGGATTGGTAACAGTGGGGATGTTTGGCGTACAAGCAGTTGCCCCTACTTATCTAGGTGATCTAGTGCCTGATGACAGAGCTACCATAGCCGTACTGTATCAGACCTTTTTTTACTTTGGCGGTGCGATGGGGACACTTTTACCTGCCATAGCGTGGCATTATGGTAGGTATGGGGCGGTGGCATTACTCTGTTTTGGATTGGTGTTGCTAGGGAACATTCCTTTTGGATATACTATGTTTTTAAAAAGGAGATAACCCATGGCGGACAAATACCAAACACTCAACGAAAAAATCGAAACATTCATCAAAAAACAGAAAATCTTTTTTGTCGCTACTGCTACGGAAGATAGCTTCATCAACCTCTCACCAAAAGGCATGGACTCACTCAAGATCATGGACAAAAATAGAGTCATCTGGCTCAACTCCACAGGAAGTACCAACGAAAGCGCAAGCCATATCCAAAGAGACCCACGCATGACGATGATGTTTTGTTCCTTTGAAAAAGACCCACTCATCGTCAAGCTGATTGGCAAAGCAAAAGTAATACACAAACAAGATGATGCCTGGGAAGCCTTAGCAAAAAAGTTACCGGATATCCCAGGGGCTAGACAGATATTTGACTTGGAGATAGAGTTGGTTTTGACGGTGTGCGGGATGGCAGTGCCCTTTTTTGAGTATAAGGGTGAGAGAGAAGATTTAAACGAGTATTGGAAGAAACAAGGAGACGAGGGATTAAAACGCTATTGGGAGAAGAAAAATCAAGTAAGTTTAAATGGCGAAAAGAGCTATATCATTGAGAAAAATATAGGCAAACAAAACAGATGAGAAAGCATAGTATTACTACACTTTCTCTCTAGGAGGCTATCGGACTCATCTGATTTTGCGGACAATCAAGTATGAGTCCGACAGCCTCCTAGATTTCTTACAAAATTAGAACTTCAGTGTTGCCTGCACGGAAAGAAGATTTCCTATACTGTCTAATACTTTTTGTGCTTTTGCATTGCCTGGTGCATCTGCATCTCTCAAGGCATAGTTCACATCGATTCTAGTTGGACCTTTAAAGTGATAAGAACAGCCTAAAGTTGTTGTTTTA
The DNA here is from genome assembly GCA_027056215.1 of Campylobacterales bacterium. Lineage (GTDB taxonomy): Bacteria > Campylobacterota > Campylobacteria > Campylobacterales > QNZT01 > QNZT01. The sequence continues at coordinate 2,036 of JALULO010000262.1, forward strand.
AACTCTCTTTTACCCGTAGTGGAATTAGTCAAACGGTTAAGATAGTCATATCGTGCAAGAAGTTCCCACTTTTTTGGGACAACATAATACTGCACATTGACATAACCACCATCAGCTTTATTATTTTCGTCAGCTGCGAACTGATACTCCCAATTTTGACCATATGGATCTGCGTCTACATCTTTAGCACCATTATAAATCATACCTTTAGCTTTGATGTATTCAACATCAACTCTCAAACCATTTTGAAAGTAGTCTATACCTACACCATATCGTTCGCGTTTATAATCTGTATTGTGAAGTTGTCTTTTTCCAGTTTGATACCATGCAAATCCCTTCATCGACTGTGTATAGTACCCTTTCCCTTTGCCAAAAAGATATTCACTTGCAAGATAACCGTAGTAAGTAAGATTATCTGAAGTGTTAGAAGAACTCAATCCCGCACCGCTACCAACCATACCAGCAACCGATACCGTGACATTTGGCTGTATCTTTTCGGTATGAAATAGTTCAATACCTCGATCACGATACGCACCAACAGATTGTTCTGTTGCAGCTTGAAAAACTCCTGGAGAAACTTCTTTGGCATTATTTGGTATAAAACGCTCTAGCAACAACTGTGACCCTGCTGTGGAAAAATTACGATATTCCGAAGCAAATACCGCACGCATCCCTTCTTCACTTCCTGGATATTTAAACTGTCCTACACGAACATTGACATAAGGCAATCCAGTATAAGTGATTGATGCATCGGTAAGAACATTGTGACTATCGTGTCCGGCAGGTTTTGTAACACCGTCTTCACCCAGCTCCATCATGAAAAAGTAGTTTATCGTATTGGCTTTGTCAACCATACCACGTACAGCAAGTCTCGCACGATTTACCTCAAATCCCTGCTGTGTATTTAACGATGGAGTCATCATCGAAAAAGGTGTCAGGTTTTTCCCAGCTTTTGGTCCTTTTCCTGGTGTAAAAATATCACCATAATTTTTTTGATATCCTACTTGTACAAATCCCCAAAATCTAGGTTTATTATTGTGATTGGCAATCTTTTGCCCACCTTTTTTGATAAAACAAGGTTCAGTTCCTGCACCACTTAACCAATCCGTCGCATGCAACCCCACAGAGAGTACCGACATAGCAGCCAATGAAAAAATAATTTTTTTTGTTTTTCGATTTTGCATTATACTTCCTTATTTTATTTTGTGGTCGCCACGAATTTTGTCTACATCAAGACCAAATTGTTTAAAGTTGCTTCGTACGGAATGTTTCTCTTCATGTACATTAGAGTTGTAATAACCCATTTTATCTTCAGGATAGAGTCCTTTTTTCAAATCAAAATCAGCACGAGGTTGCGCATCTACATAAAGCATAATATCTGCTGCTTCTTGATCTTTAAGTGTTCCGCCTTGCCCCAAAGGCATATTTGACTGCACCCATGCTGCACCTTTGTTTAGTTTACTCATACCAGCACCAGTATTGTATGCTAACCATTCACTTTTGTCATTTTGACCCCAAAGTGGAGGGAATGCCCCTATACCAGCACCATTACCACCATGACATGCGGCACATTTTGATTCATATAATTTTTGACCATTTACATAATTTTCATGGGTGGCTTTCTTTTGTATTTTTGCAAAATGTTTTGCACCATGCATCCATCTATCGGAATTTAATGGACTACAAGGCATTTTTGGATTTTGCTGTATCTTCATACCCGTAGAGAGCCAAGTTACATAAGTTGCCATTGCCACAGATGCTTCTGTATCTATAATCGGGCGTTTACCATTCATGCTTCGCATAAAACAGTTGTTGATTCTATCTTGAAGTGTTTGTACTGTTTTTTCTCTTTTTGAGTACGCAGGAAAGGATGTTGCTGTTCCAAAAAATGTACCAATTCCGAGGGAGGTTCCTGGTTTACCATCACTTCCTTTGAGGTGACAACTGATACATTGCAGTTTATTTCCTACCATCTCTTTTGTAAGTGGATGCGTATTGGTATGAAGCAAAATCTCTTCACCCAATTTCACCATCTTTCCTACTTCTCCATCAGGATAGGCTTTGGGTGTGGTAGGAGTATCTCCTGCAAAAAGTGTAGAACAACTTGTTAAAGACAATAATCCAATCAGCGTTAACGAATACGCTCGTGTAGTAAATTTCATAACATTCTCCTTTATTTGGTTTATGAATATGAAATGCTAACACTAAGTGCGTCACTTTTGCGTAACTATTTTTTACTTTCGAGGTTGAAATGTATAGGTAAAAGTACTCCCTTTTTGCTCTGAAGTAGTCACGGAAATATCGATATTATTTTTGTTACAGATGTGCTTAACAATACTAAGACCGATACCAAACCCACCTTTGACAGTATCTTCACGGCGGTAACGTTCAAAAATCTTTTTGACATTTTTGATCCCTACCCCTTGATCTTTAATGACAAGAATAGTTTTTTCTCCCTCTCTAAAAAGTTTGACAAAAATCTTTCGTCTTCTATCGCTATATTTGATTGCATTGGAAAGTGTATTGTCGATGATTCTCTGTAGTTCGATACGATTAATCATAAGTATAATATTTTCTGCTATATCCTCTTGTATTTCTATCTCTTTCACCTTTGCCAAATCACGAAACACTTCAATACGATTTATAAGAAGATGAGAGAAATCAATCTTTTCAGGTTTATAATCAACATGTGTATGTTTGATGTGGTATTCGATATCTTCATAGATCAATATCATGCTCTGCATACTGTTATAAAGTCGTCTAAGCACTTTGCTATCTTCCCTGTTTCTAAGTGTTTCAAGATTGAGTTGCATAACCCCCAGTGGTGTTTTAAGTTCATGCATCGCATCGTTAAAAAATGTTCTCAGATATCGGTTGAGCTGTTCGAGCGGACGAAGACTGATTTTAACAAAAAATAGTGTCATCAAAAAAATCACAGCCCCAAGAAAAAATGCAGCGATAAATGCTTTAGTATAGATATCTTTATAAGAAAAATATTGAGAAACCAAAAGGTACTTTGCACCTAATCGGTTGGTATTTAAGAGGATTTTTTTATGGATATAATTATCATCATGTAGAATATTTTTAATACTGGTATTGGTTGTAAAGATTTTTTTATCCTTTGGATCATAGAGTGACGCATTGTAAAATAGAGAACGCGGAAAATCAAAAACATGTATCTTTGTACGAGAAAAATCATAGATACTTTTTTGAACACTGTATGCATAATATTCAAGATTTTGCATCCTACTTTGATGGTAACTTTTCTTCTCCACACTAATATAAAACCACGCAGGGATACTTACAACAAAGATAATCATCATCGAATAAAAAAATGCTAGCATATAAATATAGCGTTTATCCTTCTCGATCAATTTTATACCCCCAACCTTTTTGACTCACAATCAAGTCACTACTCGTTTTATCACGGATCTTTTTGATGCACATTCGGATATCGGATTTTGTGACCATCTTACACTCCCAAACATCTTCCCAAAGTTGACTGGTAGCAACAAATTCCCCGATTCTTGTGATGAGATAATCCCACACTTTTTGTTCTTTTGGGGTAAATCGTACAGGAGTCTCTCCTTTCATCAGAGTACCTGTTTTTAGGTTGTAACGATATCCTTCATGCAGCTGAACTTCATCATTTGCAGAGTGGAAATAGAAAAGTTTTAAAACTTGTTCTATACGATATTTCAACTCTTTGGAGGCAAACGGCTTACGGATATAGTCATTGCAACCCAACTCATATCCGATACTTAGATTATCTATATCTGTCAAAGAAGTGATAAATATAACAGGTGTTTCATCTCCAGCTTCTCGGATCATCTTAACAATATCATAACCATTGGTTCCAGGTACGCGAATATCTAAAAGCAAAAGTTGATAACTATTAAAGTGAATCGCATCAAGTGCTTTGTCACCATTTTCAAAACTTTCTACTTTATATCCTAAGGACTCAAGATATTCATGAATCGACTCTTTATAATCTATCTCATCTTCAAGAA
>JALULO010000263.1 GCA_027056215.1 Campylobacterales bacterium
GATAGTTTTTTCTTTCTAATTTACTAGTCAACAAAGTACCATTTCCTTTAAAAAGTGCAGCCATCTGTACATACTCACCTTCAGGGATAACATCTCCGGCAGGAACTTCAACACTCTGATCTACTTCGACAACACAGTTTTCTGGAGTTTGTACCTGTTGTTCTACGGGTTGTTGAACACGAACATTTTGAACGACTTGTGGTTGTACAGGCATAGCTACAGGTGCTGTAGATACTACCGCAACAGGAGCGGGAGCTGGTGTTTTACACATCTTTGCAAACTGCTGTAAAGAGAGTGCTTTAGGTGCTACACAAGTTGGTGTTTTTTGCGTATTTTCACCAAATTTCACACCCACACCTACTGTACCTATGATATCATTGTCACCATTTTCTGCCTTATGGATCCCTTTAACTTCAGTCACAAGATCAATATTTTTATTGATACCAAATTTTACACCAACTCCTGCGTTGTAAAATACCTGAGAATCGTCATTATTATTTGTTACGGTATGCAAAGTATCATCATGGGTTCTTTCATATCCCACACCAACAACACCATATGGACGTACTCTATGACCCGTCGCTTCATAAACAGCATTTAGTGTGCCTCTTTCAATGTCAGTTTTACCATAAGTACCACCTATTCCAAGTGTTTTATTGTTTTTAGACGATTCTAAAACTGCTTGGATACCTACATTGTCATTGATAAATGCTGTCCCACGAATACCAAATAATACTTTATCATCCTGTAATGTTTTATCTTTTTTAGAAATCTGTTTAGCAATAGTTGGTGTAATCTCTATTTTCGCTGCGGATACACTCATCATCGCACCTGCTAAAATCATAAGACCTGTACCTTTTAAAAATCTATTCATTATTTACTCCTCTTGTATCAATCTGGATCGATTATAAGTCAAATGTGATAATGATACATTAAAAAATTTTAATCAATTAGTTGATATAATTTAACTTTAATAATAAAAAGGGGAATATTTTGAAACTTCAAATGGATATAGAAGAGCTATTGAACCAAAATGATTCTGAATTTGAAGTTTCAAAGACAATTAAACAAAAGATCAAACACTATCTTAACTCACTCGAAGAGATATTTGAAAAAGATCAAGGTAAAAATTTTTTAGTTAATCATACAAAAAATATTGATATTATCATCACTTCTGTTTATAAATATATACTTCGAACACAGTTTAAAGCCTATATTCCTATGATCAACACGATACCTATCTCTATAGTAGCTATGGGTTCATATGGACGAGAACAACTATGTGTCTATTCTGATATTGATTTGCTAATCATCTATAAAGACATACCTGCTTACAATATCATACCTGTTATAGAATCCATGTTACAGATCCTCTGGGATAGTGGTATGAAACTCGGACATCGTGTACATGAGATAGAGACACTTTTTGATGCTGCACACACAGACCATACAATCAAAACAGCATTGATGGAATCACGTTTTATCTATGGCTCAAAATATCTTTGGATGGAGAGTGAAGTGATTCTCAATAGGATAAGAGAACATGATCAAAAAACATTTATCCTACAAAAAATCGAAGAACGCAAAAGTAGCCTTCGCAAATATCCTCTTAGTATGCAACCTGACATCAAATCATCTTCCGGAGGCTTGAGAGATGTTAATACACTTTTTTGGATAACAAAAATACTCTTTAATGTGGGTAAAATACGCGATATCTCTCCTGAACATATCAGTGCACAAGAGTATAGTGAACTGATGATATCAGTAGAGTTTTTATATCGTCTGCGTTCTGCTTTACATCTCAGTAGTGGTAAAAAAAGTGATACACTACTTTTGGAACTTATTCCTGATGTAGCAAAGAAACTAAAACTTGATCAAACAAAAACAGTTAAAAAAACATTTGAAGCCATGCACCATATCCATACAATTACTATGATTGTCATCAAACGTATCACCCATACACTCTTTTTTAATTCTCAAAACATACCACTTCTAAGAGCATCAAAAGTTTCAAAAAATATTTATATGTGTCAGCAAACACTTTTAACAACTATGCATACAAAAAAAGAAAACTTACGCACTGTCCTTGCTATTATGGAAACATTCGGTGATCTTGATATCAAATACGATATCAGCTTTATTTATTATTTGAAAAGTGCGTCACTCAATCAAAATGATAAAGAGCGCTTAAATATAATAATAAAATCTCTTTTTGATAAACACTACTGTTCACATATCTTTTTTGCACTCTATAAAGCACACCAATTACATCCTTTGATTCCACCACTTCGCAAAGTTGCATATCTACCACAATTTGATGGATACCATACGCATCCTGTTGATATACATTCTATCTATACACTTCAAGCACTTGAAGATATCCAAGATATACATGTAGAAGATATTTATAAGCACTTATCACCAGAAGATCTTCAAACCATTCGTTTAGCCGCCTTTTTACATGACTGTGGGAAAGGCAGAAAAAAAGACCATAGTTTACTAGGTGCATCCATCATCAAAACCTATGCCCTAACATTAGGCTTTTCACCGCAACAAGCCAATACAGCTTCCACCTTAGTTCGTTATCATACGGTTATGAGTAATACAGCATATCGAGAAGACATATATAATGAAAAGGTTGTATACTCTTTTATCGCAAAGTTACAAGAACCTTCTATCTTAAAATTACTTTTTATATTGACATATGCTGATATTTCTTCAGTATCAAAAACAGCTTACACACAAAATAGCGCCAAATTACTTTATGCACTCTATAGAAATGCATTAGAAGCATTTGAAAACAAGACTATTCTCAACGAAGCTGCCAAACGAAACAAAAAAGAAAAAGTACTTTTAAAACTACCACAATTTACAATTTTGCCAAGAAGTTTACAAAAGAATATTCTTGATATTCAGTCAAATTTACTCTTTTTTAAATTTGCACCAGATGAGATCATCGATATCGCTTCGTGGGTATGGCATCTAGATAAAATATTTGATTATAAAATACGAAACAAACACTCTCTTCGTATTGATATCATCTCAAAAGAGAGTGTAAACATAGGTTATATCCTTACAAAACTTTCCAATCTAAGCGTAGTTAATATGGATATTTACAAGATATTTAATCAAGTCAAATTTTTCCGTATCGATTTTGATCAAAAAGTAGATGATGATGAGATTGTTTTAATCCATGAGATACTTGATGATGCACTCAGCTTTAATAAAATGGGAAAACTTAAACCTATTAACATAAAGCATTCAGGTCTTGAAATAGATTGTAACCATTCAAAAAGTTATGCTAAAATGAAATTGCAATCACCAGACCAAAAAGGATTGATTGCTAATATCATGACTATTTTTGACGATATAGGCATAGACATCGCCAGTGCAAAGGTACAGACTATTAAACGTAGAGCGAGAAATCTTTTTTTAATAGAAAAAAATGGCAATTTTTGTACAAATAGTGAAGATGTTATCAAAAAAATAATTTCAAATAACAATAATATAAAAGGATAAATATGTGTGGTATTGTTGGATATATCGGTGATGAGGATATCAAAGAAGTACTTGTTGATGGACTTCGTGAGTTAGAATACAGAGGATATGACTCTGCCGGTATTGCCGTATTGCAAGATAATGAGATTCAGTCATTTAAGGCAGTTGGAAAACTCAAAAATCTTGAAGAAAAAACAAAAAACTTCAATCCGCATGCTTTTGGCATGGGAATCGGACACACAAGATGGGCAACCCATGGCAAACCAACAGAGATCAATGCCCATCCACATCTAGGTGAATTTTCTTATGTAGTACATAATGGCATCATCGAAAATTACCAAGAACTCAAAAAAGAGCTCCAAGCTGAAGGTGTCAGATTTTTGAGCCAAACCGATACAGAAGTGATTGTACACCTCTTTGAGAAAAGCTATAAAGCACTTAACGATCCTATGCAAGCTTTTGAAGCAACGGTAAACAAACTTGAAGGTGCTTATGCTGTTTTACTGATGACAAAAGTGGATCCAGATCGTATCTATTTTGCCAAAAATGGCTCACCTATGATCGTAGGAAACAATGATAAAAATGACATCTTCTTTGGTTCAAGCGATGCAGCCCTTATCGGCAAAGCAACAGAAGTTATCTACCTTGATGATGGTGACTATGGATATACTTCGGCTAAAGAAGGTATCACCCTTTTACATAACGGTAAAGAAAAAACACTCAATAAAAAAGCACTCCTAGGTGATAAAATCTCTGCCCAAAAAGGTGGGTTCCGATTTTTTATGGAAAAAGAGATTTATGAGCAAAGTGAAGTCCTTGTCGATACCGTGATGGGAAGAGCACTAGATACCAAAATACAGTTTGAAGAGTTAGATCCAAACTTTTTCGATGGGATTGACGGCATCACCATCTGTGCATGTGGAACCAGTTATAACTCAGGACTTGCGTGTGCTTATCTGTTTGAAAGACAAGCAAAAATCCGTACAAATGTAGAGATCGCAAGCGAATTTCGCTATAAAGAGCCACTACTTGATCCCAAAACACTTTTTGTAGTGATCAGCCAAAGTGGTGAAACAGCAGATACCCTCGAAGCACTCAAAATGGCAAGAGATGCAGGGCTTAAAACATTGGCTATCTGCAATGTTGATAACTCTTCTATCGTCAGAATTTCTGACTACACACTACTCACACGTGCAGGTATCGAAAAAGGCGTGGCAAGTACCAAAGCATTTGCAACACAAGTGATGGTTATGTGGATGTTATCTCTTTACATCGCACAACACAAAAAAACGATGAGTGAAGAAGAGATTTCCGCTGAGATACAAGCTATCAGACACATACCACAAGCCGTTAAAGTCAATGACAAACTTCATGAAAAAGTCAAAAGACTCTCTAAACGCTATCTACATGGACACGGTTTTTTCTTTATAGGAAGAGATCTTTTTTATCCACTTGCGCTTGAAGGTGCACTCAAACTCAAAGAGATATCATATCTTCATGCAGAAGGATATCCCGCAGGTGAGATGAAACACGGACCAATAGCACTAGCAGACAGTGAACTTTTTACCATCGCACTCATGCCAAAAAATATCCACTACGATAAAGTCAAAAGCAATGTAGAAGAACTCAGTGCAAGAGATGCAACTATATTGGCGATCTCACCTGAAAGATTTGAACTTGCTGATGATTATGTACATACATACTGTAGTGATCATGCGATGAGTGAATTTTTTGAGATGATGGTAGTAACACAACTACTCGCACTTGAAATCTCCGTTAGACTTGGAAATGACGTAGACATGCCAAGAAACCTCGCAAAAAGTGTTACAGTCGAATAACAGTTTCTAAAGATCAAACTATAAGTGAATCAGGTTATAGTTTGATCCTCCCTCCTCTATATCTTTTAAAAAAAGTATTTTATCACCAAAAATCATTCCAAACGACACATATTGTCGTACAATAGTAATATAATATAAAATATATTTATGATTATTTAATTAATATTAAACTATAATATTTTACAAAGGAGTGCAATATGTTGACTTATCATAGACTAGAGGTTAAGGTATTGCCAAGCAAGCAAAAACCACTACCTTTCATAGGCTCCACACTTCGCGGTGCATTTGGCGTGAGTCTCAAAAAAGTGGTTTGTATCAACCCCTCCTATGTGTGTGAGGGATGCTTCGCCAAAGATAACTGCCTCTACTACGACTTCTACGAAGCAAAAAACAGAGCACATCCGTATCGATTTGATTTTGAACTCAACCAAGAAAATTATGATTTTTCGCTTTATCTATTTGAAAATGCAACACAAAAACTCCCCTATGCTATCTCTGCAATTCATAAAATGTTGACAGAACAAGGATTGGGTGTCAATAGAGATAGATTTGAGATAGAGACGATCACATGTAATGAGAAATCAATCTATCATGATGGGAAATTTAATTTACAAGATGTTGAGCCCAAAGTATTTAAAGCTAGAGAACTTTCAAACTCTATTAACCTTACTTTAAAAACACCACTTCG
>JALULO010000264.1 GCA_027056215.1 Campylobacterales bacterium
GATATCGATAGTGGCATTTGGAAAGATACGCTGAAGGTGTTGCCCTACCATCTCTTTTAAGGATATTTGTTTACCTTTGAGTGTGAGATAGAGATACTTTAAGCCATTTTTATGTGTAAGAAAATGTGTAAGTTTGTGAAGTCTTGTGCTATTTTGGAGTTGCTCTTTTTCTTGGATGTAGGTTTTAAGATATATCTCATCACGCTCATTTTTAATCAAATCCCTTAGTGTTTGTGTAAGTTCATAATTGTATTGATTAAACTGTAGTTGCTCAAAATCCTGTGATGCAACACCTACGTATAATCTTTTTATTTTTTTGGTATCGATCTTTTTAAAACGAATCATTTCATGTATGGCATCTATAGGATACATGGCATCGTGTTTATACCGTGTGATGCGTTCTTGTGAAAGTGCATATACATCATCTTTAAACAGTGCACAAATGCTACTGTCATGACCTCCATAAAAATTAAATCCTATGATCAATGATTCCATATATCTTGTCCTATTCTGAGATGTATCTTATATTTATATCGGCGTATTAATTATTTTATTTATTTTTGCTATACTTAAGATATGACAAAGCTATATCCTCTGATTTCTATCATCATACCTGTTTACAATCATGCTGATTATATCTTAGAAACATTACAAAGTATTTATCATGATGATTATCCAAATAAAGAGTTAGTCTTAATCAATGATGGCTCAACTGACAATAGTGATACTATCATCCGTGATTGGATCAAAGAGCATAAAAACAAGCTTAAGATCATCTATAAAAGTCGTGCAAACAAAGGCTTAACAGCGACTATGAATGAACTTTTTTCATTGAGTTCGGGGGCATTTATCGTCGATATCGCTAGTGATGATTTTTTACTTGAAGGTGGTATCTTTAAACGGTATCGCTACTTAGAAGAACATCCAGAGAAGTTAGCCGTATTTGGTGACTGTATCGTTGTTGATGAAAACTCTAAAAAGATATCTGAAAGTGCACTTTTTTCTTTTCGTAAATTTACGAAAGAAAATCTTTCGACAGATAAAGGTTTACGAAAAGAGTTCATAACATCTTTTGCAATGCCCGGACCCGTTCTCATGGTCAAAAGAGATATATATGATCTTATAGGTGGTTATGATGAAGAAGCCACGATCGAGGATTTGGATTTTTTTCTCAAAATGGCTGCACAAAATCTGCTAGGATTTTTAGATGAAAAAGTAAGTGCATATCGTATACACAGCACTAACATGAGTGGTGAAAACAGTGGTAAAATGCTTCAGATACTGCGTGATTCAAGAAATATCTATTTAAGAAACTTTAAGTACTTTTCGTTATCGGAAAAGGGCATGATACTTTGGCAAGTTGTTAAACTGAGTGTGCGTATGTTGTTATTGACGATAAAAAGGGATACAAACCAATAACATTTGGAGAGGTTCTACAATGCCAGATTTTTTCGGGAGTGTTGCTTTAGCTATACCTCTATTTGGTGGGACTAAAGTTCCACGCTTATCAAAGTAAGTCTCAATCCCCTTAAATCGGGTCTGTCATGAAATGACAAATTTTATGGAAACGACACGGAGGCACTCAAGTCTCAATCCCCTTAAATCGGGTCTGTCATGAAATAGCGGATAAAGCTACATTAAAAAGCATTAAAGAGGTCTCAATCCCCTTAAATCGGGTCTGTCATGAAATAAAGAATAAGGAGTAAGAATGTGTAGTATCATAGGGTCTCAATCCCCTTAAATCGGGTCTGTCATGAAATCATCATGGCAAAGCAATACACAAGCATTCTATGATGTCTCAATCCCCTTAAATCGGGTCTGTCATGAAATATCGCAAAACCTAGTGACACACCGCCTTACATCGCGTCTCAATCCCCTTAAATCGGGTCTGTCATGAAATTGCAAAAGCCATGAAAGACGATAGTTTACTGGACAGTCTCAATCCCCTTAAATCGGGTCTGTCATGAAATACACATATTGGGATGGGTCAAACCAAATTGAGAGTAGTACGTCTCAATCCCCTTAAATCGGGTCTGTCATGAAATGATGAGAAAAAATAAACATGGTATCAAAATTATTGAGTCTCAATCCCCTTAAATCGGGTCTGTCATGAAATATGATAAAGGTGAAATTATTGTTTCGAAATTGTTGTTTCAATCCCCTTAAATCGGGTCTGTCATGAAATAGTTCCTTTGGCAGAAGGTATAGAGATTGGATTTGTTTCAATCCCCTTAAATCGGGTCTGTCATGAAATTTTAAGGGTCGGGTAAAATCGTCGGTGATAAATAGTTTCAATCCCCTTAAATCGGGTCTGTCATGAAATATCAGTTCAACCAGTGTCTACAGTTGAAGCAGTTGTTTCAATCCCCTTAAATCGGGTCTGTCATGAAATATCAGTTCAACCAGTGTCTACAGTTGAAGCAGTTGTTTCAATCCCCTTAAATCGGGTCTGTCATGAAATACAAAATAAATTGCATAGGAGCAAAAAGAAATGAGTTTCAATCCCCTTAAATCGGGTCTGTCATGAAATTGCAGGGCTTGGGGGGTGGTATAAATATACCATTGGTTTCAATCCCCTTAAATCGGGTCTGTCATGAAATTTCTAAATAAAGTCATGATCTATAAAGGGGTCGTTTCAATCCCCTTAAATCGGGTCTGTCATGAAATCTAAATTTGCTATGAGAGATGCTATAAAGATGGCGTTTCAATCCCCTTAAATCGGGTCTGTCATGAAATACAGTTTTAATACAAACACTGATAAAGTGATATGTTTCAATCCCCTTAAATCGGGTCTGTCATGAAATAAAAAACCCTAAAGATGGTAACATTATTGTACAGTTTCAATCCCCTTAAATCGGGTCTGTCATGAAATATGATAGATTTAGCACGTAACGATCTTAAGCTTATGTTTCAATCCCCTTAAATCGGGTCTGTCATGAAATTTATATTTTGCTTGTGTGAGTCACTCAGTTTTTAGAGTTTCAATCCCCTTAAATCGGGTCTGTCATGAAATGCAGGAAGTTGGTTAACTGATTTCCCTGTAGAAAGTTTCAATCCCCTTAAATCGGGTCTGTCATGAAATAAACACTCAGAGTACAATGGAAAAGACAAAGGGTAGTTTCAATCCCCTTAAATCGGGTCTGTCATGAAATTGTGATATTACAGGTAGAATGTATAGGGGGTTAGGGTTTCAATCCCCTTAAATCGGGTCTGTCATGAAATAAAAAATTGAGAAATACTTATTAGGAAACATTGGAGTTTCAATCCCCTTAAATCGGGTCTGTCATGAAATCAGGAAACATGGGTTGGCTAGACAATATCTGGGTTTCAATCCCCTTAAATCGGGTCTGTCATGAAATTATCCAACAGATGAGATGCACCAATTTATGCAAGTTTCAATCCCCTTAAATCGGGTCTGTCATGAAATCAAAAGAAGATCCCAAACGTACGTTTGAGTTTTGTTTCAATCCCCTTAAATCGGGTCTGTCATGAAATCAAGCGATACAGAGAAATCATTTAATAAAGATTTTGTTTCAATCCCCTTAAATCGGGTCTGTCATGAAATAGTAACAGTAGCACGGTAAAGAGCGTTTTTTAGGGTGTTTTGAAAAAACTCTGTTTTCTTAAAAAGAGCTTTAAGTTTTAAAAACTGTTTTTCTCGCATATCGATACCCCTAAAAATGGTACTTTTAAGTTTCATCTTAACTTTAATAAAAACTTAAACGATCCCACCTATAAACTTGGTCAAATCGTGTAAGCCTTAGTATATCATGTTTTTAGATATTTTTCTAGCTCATCTTCGTGATCGTATAAAAATCTATACACTTCAAACGCCTTATGTGCAGGGAGTTCTTCTGTCGTTTTTTTGTCGTATATCCAACCTTTAAAGTTTATCCCCAGAGATTGCCCATGAAAGTCGATCTCTGGATAGCGTTCGTTTTGTATGTCTGCGCGTAGTTTTTCTCTAAGTTTGTTGACAAAAGCGAAGTAGGCTTTATCTTTTTTGGGATATCTGGATTTTGGTTTACGCTCTTGCAACAATCTTTTGATCTCTTTTAACTCAAAAAGTATCTCATCTGCCCATGCAGGGCGATCGGTTTGGGAGGTTAAAAGTTGCTCCACTTGTTCATAAATGTTCATCATCACTCCAATATATCGTAAGGATTGCTTAGGTCTAGGGCACAGCCAAAGTGCAAACCATAGTTTTTGATCTTATATACCCTGAGATCATCTTGCTCTTCATGGTAGAGTTTGCAAATCTTTTCGATGAGTGCGGCGACTTCCTCATGGGTTGCATCGTAAAAGATATAGAGCGAGTACTGGATACGTAAGGCATTTTTTTCAACGAGTTTACCTATCTTTTTAAGCCGTTTGGGATCGCTGATATCATAAGAGATGATAAAATCATAACGCTTCATCCCTCCTCCTTATCCAATCTCTTAAACTCCGCGATGATATAGCCGTTTTGATCGATGATAAAAAGTGGTATCTTGCAACACAGGGCATAACATGACTTCAAATCGATGGAGATAGCCTTGTTAAGGTAGATCATCTTGATATGGCTAAAAGCTACGATATAAGAGCCTTTTAAGGTACGGATATCTAGGTACTTTGGGTGTATGGTGAGTTTTGTATCGTGTTCTTTAAGGATGAGAATCTTTTTCATAGCATACCCCTTAGATCGGCGATGAACTGGTCTATCTTAGGTTCGATAGTTTGTAAAAATGCCCGAAATGGTTTCCAAAGCTTTTTGCGACCCTCGTACTTTAGATAAACCCCACCTTTTTTTGTAAAGTCACTTTGCACCACAAGTTTTTGTAAAAAGATATCTTCCACAAATGCGTTGATATCCGCACGGACGATCTCTAGTATGTCGGATGCGAGGGCATGATGAGAGCGAAAAGGGCGATGTAAAAACCCGATAGAAGGCTCAAACCCATAAGCGATCAAGCGAATGGCTATGATGTTGTACAAAAGTGTGTAGTACCAAGAGAGCAGGGCGTTTAACGGATCAAGTGGCGGTCGTTTGGAGCGTTTGCCTTTGTGTAAAACTTTTGGAAATAGAGAAAAATAGTGTCCAAAGTAGCGTTTGGAAAAACTCCCTTCTATGCCAAGCAGGGTATCAAGATCGTTGGCGTTTGCTATCTTTTGCATGATCTCATCTGTTTCGATCAAGATATCATGTGCTTTTAGATGGTTTACATGAGAGAGAATCTTCTGGGATAAAATCTCCCTAGCGATACGTATCGGCGTGGTTGATGCCGCTTTATATTGAGCGAGTTTGAGTTGTGCAGATTTGGTACTACTAGAGGTGATGATCGCATTTGAGGTGTAGTTGTAAGAGAGTAGTAAGATGTTGATATCTTGTTCTGTGATCTTTGTGATATCCGATGTTTTTAACGCTGTTGTTCCAACGATCAAAAGTGTGTCTATGAGGCGAAAAGGGATCTTTTGACTATCTACCACGAGTGTTTGGTTGTCGGTTTTGATGGTTGTATCTTTTTTATCGATGATGATGATATTCATAGTATGATAACCCCTTTGTCATAACGTATAAAGTCAGCTTTACCAAAGCACAGCGGTTCACCCTCAAACTCGATGATATTGATCTTGTCATTTTCATAGATGAGCTTTTGCAGTTTTTCTACAAGTTCTTTGAGGGTTTTGGCATCAAGCGGTGCTTCGAGTGCACTCTTTTGACCACCCAAAGCGTACCCATACGCAACCTTGCGTACTTTTGCAAGACGTTTTTTATTTGCGATGTCATACGCTATGAGGTAGTTTTTAGCCATCGATAAAGCTCTTTTTATGTTTTTTATGACGTTTATAGAGCTTTTTAGAAGGCACAGCAGTGGTATAGCCACGTGCAAGTTTTTGAACTATGGCGAGTTTATGAAAATCTCTTTGTTTCATGAAGCTGCTCCTTTATAATTTCGGTGTTATTATAAAGGAATTTGGCGACGCTATATGTCGTTTTGTTAAGTTTTGAGGTAGAGTTTTATCTCATCTTCCCTTTAAAAATTTACATCCCAAGATGTTTTTTTAGTTTTGAGTTGATTTCATCTTGTTGTTCTTTACTCACTCTTGTAAGTACCTTTGATAAATCAATACGCGTTAAATCAAGCGTGCAAATTTCGTTGATACAGACTTCACTGGTATGTTCCAGATATTCTTTTTTGTCAATCTTTACTCTGAGGCTTCCGCCAGTGATATTTGTTGTCAAAGGGAGTACTGATACCCCTTTAAATGCTACCTTATCTATGTTTCTATTTGCGATATCATTTTGGATGATCAAAGCGGGTCTGATTTTCCCAAACTCACTGTTGTACTTTTTGCCAAAGTTTACTAGGTAAATCTCACCTCTGTTCACGATACTAAATCCTCAGAAACCCCTTCAATCTCTAAAAATTCTTTATAAGCCTTAGTGTCAAGTGCCTCTTTGTTTTCCATCAAGTAGAGTTCATCTTCTATCTTCTCTTTTAGTTTTTCATATAAATGATAGGGAATCACGACACTTTTAATGATATGTTTTTTTGCATCTTCGACTATGGTGATCTCTTTTGGATTTGTGATATATGATGGTTTTTTGATGACATCACTTGATGATATAGTAATCATGGTTACTCCTTAGTTTTCTATATGATACTATTTTATGATACTAATGTCAATATACCTATCAAAAATAGTATTTTATCTACTTTGGATGCTGTATGACAGGTTTTTACTACCCGTCGCTACTTTTGGAAACTTGCAAAACTTTGTACATTAGTTCGATGTGAAATCCTCTTTGATAAAGGCGTATTTCACATCGTTTTTCCTGCGAAGTAGGTCACTACCTTTTTTAGATAACAGTGATATAACCACCACAGATCTGGTCAGAGATACGCCCACCAAAAGCGGAAAATACGAAGGCTAATTGGGTGTAGATGTTTGAGAGGATATTGTTAATCATTAGTTAAAAATCTCACTATGCGTACCGATACGAATAAGTTTTAATGTTTTATCTTCCACCATATAGACAACTAACAAATCTCCACTACTATGAAACTCTCTATAGCCCGCATAGTTGCCTTTTAGAGAGTGGTCAAGTGCCTCAGGCGGTAAAAGTGTTGATAAAATCCTCGAAACTTATAGTCTCGCCAATTCCATCTTTTGCTTCTTGCATCGCTTTGAGTGTTGTTTCATTTGGTACTTTAAGTTCCATTGGTATACCACGCTCTCTTTTTACCCCTTTTAAAAATATTGTGATTGCCTGTGAAGTAGTCAGCCCTATCTCACTTAAAATATCTTCAACATCTTCTTTTAGCTTAGAGTCTACTCTCGCTCTAACTGTTGCATCTAGTGCCATGAAGTATCCTTTTTGTTTTTTGATATTGTAGCCAATCAAGCATGAGTCCGACAGCCTCCTAGTATCTCACAGAGTGCTTGTTGAATAGTGGATAACTCACTTTTTTGTAGTGTTGTCAATCTCTCTTTTATGCGTATCTTAGATAAAGCACGAATCTCATAAATACAAGCATCGCTATTTTTTTGCAACTTCTCTCTTTTGGATATTTGGTAGCGATAGGGAAGGGCATCTTTTTCGATAACAGTAGAGAGCGGTATGACTATCGCGGTATCTAGCATATCGTTCTCTTGTGCAGAACTCATGATGATAGCAGGTCTAAGCTTGCCCATTTCTCCACCTTTGGCTGGATTGAAATCCACTAAACATATATCACCTCTATCGTATGCCATCACTACTGCTTCCCTCTTCTATGGGGTCTTTTTTTTGGGCTTTTGCGATACGCTTTAGAAGTTCTGTTTTTTTCTTTTTTTCTACAGCTTCTACAAATGCTTGAAACTCTTCTTTAAAAACCAAAGGGACGAAAAAACCAATCTCTTCATTTTTCCTTCCATCTAAAATCTTGATAATATCACTTGTTTTAAAGAAGCTACTAGAGTTTCGCATATGGGCTAATGTTGCTTGTATCATGCATTTCCTTTAGTCGGTTTATTTTTACATATGATTATATCAAATAGATATGACAAATGTCAACTATTTGAGCAGTTCTAAAGATTATCTTAGAATTTATTTACAATAAATCACTCCAGTGTACTAAGATAGTGGTTGAGATCCTCTCTCATGCGTTTTCTGAGTGGTTCGGGGGAGAGGATGCGGATGTGGGGAATCCACTTTTTGATTAGTGGAAGGATCTCCATCTCGTTGTTGATGGTGTAGGTGACGATGATGTCACCGTTTGGTTTTTCTTCAACAATTTCCTGTGACTTGAGAAACTTTTTGACTTGAAAATAACGGGCTATGAATCTGTCGATCTCGAGAGTGACTTCATAGGTGGGTACATCGTAGTTTTGAAAGAGCGACTGAAATCTTTCGATGAATCTTTCTGCATCGAACTCTCTTTGAAATGTATTTGGCAAGAGTTTGAACTCTTTGATGAAATTGATACGCAAAAATTTAAACCCGTCGTTTTCTTCCTCTTGTGTCACTGCTGCTAGATACCAGTTACCCTCAGCAAAGACAATCTTGATCGGTTTGATATTGTCAAAGCGTTTGGTTTTAGTGTCTCTGTCGGTATAGCGTACTGTGGCGCGGCGGTGGGATCTGATCGCTTCTTTGATCGGTTCTAGTTTGTCAGTGTCCAGATGTTCGATGGGTTTTTCAGCGATATGATAGAGTGTGGCGACATCTTTTTTGACCTGTTCTATGATCGGAAACTGATGTGCTTCAAAAACGCAGAGAAGTTTCGTGTCAAAAAGGGCGATAAACTCGAAAAACTCTTTGAGTTTGACATCGTTTTTGAGATAGGAGAAGAGCTCTTTGCGATTTTGGAGTGCATAGCAACCTCTTGAAGGGTTGAGGAGCTTGTCGCCAAGAAACCCTGCAAGTATCTCCATGTCTCTCTGGACTGTTCTCGTATTTGTATCAAACATCTCGGCGATCTGTGATGTACAGAGTCGGTCATGTTTTTGAAAAAGGGTCAACAGTTTGAGTACGCGTTGTGCTTGGTTCATGAAATCTCCTTTGCGTGAGTTGTCATCACTTCTTTTTCCTCAAATCTTTTACCACCCGTTCTTTTGGTTTCTCAGGGGCGGTTTTTGTTTTATGTGTGGCGTGCAAAAAGTATTTGTTAAAATCATTAAGCGTGGTTTGAATATCTTTTTCGACATCTCCCAGTCTTTTAGATGAGTTGCCGTGTGCCAGGTTGTTTCTGAGTATAGTGATCTCTTCGATGACCTTTTTTTGATTGATGTATCTTTCATCATAACGTATATCCAAAAGATGATTTTTGATTCTGATGGTAACGCTTTGTGCCGCTTCGTTAAAGCTACGCTCTTTTCTGTTTGGATATTTGATTGCTAAAAAATCGCCTCTGAAACTTGAACCAAGTTTATAGAGATTCTTTGATTGATCTGTTAGTGAGTAGAGTTGGTATTTTTTATCGGCTTTGTCTTTTCCGGTTTTTACTTTTTCTTCAAACGTTTCAATAAATGCTTTTATCTCAGGATTAATCTTTTTAAACGTCTCTTTGCAGTATAACCCTATTGCTTCATGTAAAAGGGTTATCGCATTGAGGAGATAGCCTTTTTTTAGCATATTTTCTGATAGTTTATACATCTTTTCATAGTCATTGAAATTTTTGTATTGTTTGATATCTTTAATGTGCTTTTTAATCTCCTCTAAAAAAGGGGCAAAGTTTTGTAAGATATCGTCTTTGTTGTTGATGATGGTATCTATCTTGCTGATAAGTTTATCACTTATAGATGGTTCCTCATCTGTAGCGACTATCAGGGCATCAAGAGAGTTTGCCAGAATATGTTCTGAAAAATTACTGAGCTCTTCCAGAAATTCATTGTAAATCTGGTTTGAAGTTTCGATCTTTTTGGAGATGGTATAGTTTTGTGAAAAGCTCGACAACGCATAGCTGATATTTGCAAGGTCAAGATACTCTTTGAGGTCTATGATCTCATAAAGACCTTCATCCGATTTTGTATGTTTTTTGATCTCCTTTGCAAACAATATATGCTTAATTTTACTGATATCTTTGAAGTTCACAATCAACAGATCTATCAACATCAACAAAGGAAGATGTCTAAAACCATGTGTTACATCTATGATAACTTCGTCAAACTCTTGGATAGTTTGGTTAAAAAGACCAAAGACTTCTTTAAAATCTTTTTCATCAGTGATGTGATATTTTTCATCAAAATAAAGTGATAACTTGGGATAAAACTGTTTCAAAACTTCTTTATTAAATATTTCAGATTCACGCGTGAAAAGTGGTACTATCTTAAACTCTTTGGAATATTTTTCAATCAGCAGGGGGAGAGTATTGAAATAGGGAGTTTTGTTTTGCGTTGCATTTTCAAAATAGTATTTGGCAATGTTGTCTTTATTTGTAAAATACGCTTTATCATCGGCAACGTATCCACCTTGTATTCCTAAGATTGTTATAATAGCTTTACTCATAAATCTTCTCCTTATTTCGATGCTTTCGCATCGATAAGTTTCGCGCCGAGAAAAACAGCGCCCGCAATAGCCCCACCGACAAGAACCACACCAGCGCCGACAGGAGCTGAAAGTGTACCGGCAACACAAGCACCTGCAGCCGAACAAGCCTGACCAGAAAAGACGAGAGGAAACATGAAAACTCCTTGAAAGTTGTGTGTGTTGTTAAATGGACAATTCACCTGACTACTCCGAACCAATTGATATAATGGTATAGAAAAGATACGACGATATATGTCGTTTTATGTTTTTATCAGCAAAATGCCTCCTTAAAAATAGTACTTGATTTTGTTGAGATGTTGTATCACGGGTTTATACTCTCCGTCGCTGTACTGTGTGAGGGTTATATCCCAGTAGTTTTGGATGCTCATGCCAAGCAGGATGCCGATGGTGGTGGGCATGGAGTAGGCGAGGGTGATGTGCGGTGCGTGTTGTTGGAGGTTGTTGATGACGCTGTATATCTCTTGATTGGCTTGGATAAACTCTTCGGGTGTATGCAGTGTTGCACCGACGGTACTTTCTAGGTGGATGATCGGTTTGGTGAGTTTTTCCAGCGCGATTTTGTGTGATGCTAGATCGATCGCAACCGTCACTTCTGGGCTACCTTTGACATCGCCGATCTCATGTTTTCTGAGGATATGAAGTTCTTGGATATGCTCTTTGTATGCCCTAGAGTCGATATTTAGCGCTACGGTATAACTGTCTGTTGATTTGTTGTACTGATAGAGTGTAACGCCTTCTGTACCAAGCATCGTACCAACGAGGATAGCGTTGGCGATAGGTCCGATATAGACCATGTGAAAGTGGACGTTTTTCGGCGTTCTGGCTTCGAGCCGCTTGATGTCGTGCTTGGCGATCTTCAAAAAGTCGGTGAAACGTGCTTCATCAAAGATATCGCCGTCATATTTGAAGATAAGATCTTCCGACGTGATGTTGAAGTACTTTTTTAGATTTTCCTCGTGTTTTGGGTACTCCTGTTCGAGTGTTTCAAAGAGTGATCCCAGTGCCGACTTTGAATCTGAAGGATTGGAAATATTGAAAACGACGGGGATGGGGATATTTGGTTTGTTGTAGAGTTTTTGTTTGTTTCGTTCATCCCAGTAGGCAAGCAAGAAAAAGAGTAAAACAAAAAGAGCAGCGATAGCATATGCATAGTGTACTCCAGAATAATCTGCCAGAAAAGCGATGGGCACGGCAAAAAAAGTTGCGATAACAGCAAAGCGGTTGGCAAAGACATTTTCAAACATACAGCCTCTTTAAAATTAGATTTATTGTTTTAGGTTTGTTATAGAATAGTAGCGAAAGAACGGTTAAGTTTGGAAAAGACAACCGCCACCAACCCTGTAAGTATAGAGGAATTTTATGACACTATTTGTCGTTTTGCAAAATCTTAAGAAGCTTCAAATATCTTAACTTCTTCTTTTATCTTTTGTTCGTAAAGTTCTCTGTTTAACTCTAGCTCATACTTATACTGTAAATTTATCCAAAATTCCGCACTATTGCCAAAAAATCGTGATAATCGCATAGCTGTATCAACAGTGATAGCCCTTTTTTGATTGACAATCTCATTTATCCTTCTGGGCGTAACTTTTAAAGACTTTGCCAAAGCATTTTGACTAATGTTTAGAGGTTTCATAAACTCTTCTAAAAGTATCTCTCCCGGATGTATAGGTGCTATTTTTCTCATGTTATCTCCTAATGATAATCTACCAATGTGTTTTTTCGTATTGAAATGTCTTGAGCATGGGAGTTGTAGGGTGGGAGAATCCCACCAAATAAGATTTGTATTTTATGTGGTCAGATGTTTTTAAGGTGGATTTTATCCACCCTACAAAGCTCAATGATACAGTGAAAAGCCACCACTGTGTGCAGTTTGGGCATGTGTGTTACGATCGACGAGTTGGAGGGTGTTCTTTTTTGGGGTGTGGTGCCAAGTGTAGCCGTCCGGTGTTTTTCCTTTGCGTAGTTGTGTCAGTTGTTTTCGGTTAAATTGGGCACGCAGTTTCGGATCTTTGAGTGCTTTTTTGTAAAGCTGTTTGGAGCAGTTGGCAAAGTGTTTGGTACGGACGGAAGCGTCGGAGCTAAATTTGTCGAATTGGATTGTAAACCAGGAGAGACGCATGTTACAAGTGGCGACAGCGTGAAATCTTGGATATCCGGTACGGCTGAAGGAGACACCTGTTTTGGGATGTTTTTTGCCACGCAGTGCATAGTTGAGTGGTTTTTTGGGTTTGGTTTGGGTGATGAAATGGACGATTTTCCCCACTAAAGCGGCTTTGTCTGCCTGTGCAGAAGAGAAAAGAAGCATCGCAGAAAGAATGATTTTGAAAAACATATTGACCTCCTAATCGTCACCGAAAAAGATAGCGTTGATACCCCACGCCACCACCGCACCCGTACCGAGAATGATAGCGCCGCCAACCACAGCCGGTGCAACAGCGATACCGACAGCTCCCAAAGCAGCAGAGACCGGCGCACCAACTGCCGCAGAAGTAGCACTCACCGCCGCCGCACCGCTGAGGGTGGAGATCGCAGTACCTGTGGAAGCGGTAGCGCCCAAAGCAGACGCGGTGGAAACAGCAGCGGGAACCGCATAGACATCGGTAGCAACCTGCACCACTGCCTTTGCCACTGTTTTTGCATCAATGTCGTCAGAGACTGCATCGACAACGAGACCGATTACCGCATTTTTGGAGGAACGCAGTGTTGAAGTCTCCGCAGACACGGAAGTTGAGAGAAGAGAAACCAGACCCAGAACCAAAACCGTAGAACGAACAAAACCAAACATCCAAAACTCCTTGAGAACTTTTCCTGATTTACCGGACTCTTCACCTCACCGCCACCAACGCTGTAAGTATAAAGGAGTTTTGCGACACATTTTGTCGTTTTATAGAGTTTTAGCCAAATATAGTGTTGTAGGGTGGGAGAATCCCACCAAATAAGATTTGTATTTTTATGTGGTCAGATGTTTTTAAGGTGGATTTTATCCACCCTACAAAGCTTCATGAATAATAATGGTGGAAAAAACAGAGTGGGAAAATTTGGTTTATGAGAGTTTCAATCCCCTTAAATCGGGTCATACTTCATGAATGATAGTAATGAAGTAGCATGCGTGACTGAGTACTACAGTTGTTTCAATCCCCTTAAATCGGGTCATACTTCATGAATGTATTAGACATTCAATCAAGGCTCAGTATACCTATAGAGTTTCAATCCCCTTAAATCGGGTCATACTTCATGAATGAATGAGATGCTTGACGAGCTAGATCAAAGAGGTATCGAGATGTTTCAATCCCCTTAAATCGGGTCATACTTCATGAATAATCTTTAAACACAGCGTACAATGACTGTTACGAAGTTGTGTTTCAATCCCCTTAAATCGGGTCATACTTCATGAATAAGGGTGGGACCCAACCACTCTTACAATTAAAAAAGAAAAGTTTCAATCCCCTTAAATCGGGTCATACTTCATGAATTAAAATGGGGAAATGGAAGTTGAATCATATTAAAGTTTCAATCCCCTTAAATCGGGTCATACTTCATGAATGGTGGTAGATTCGATCTTCACCATTTTGAAGAAATCCTGTTTCAATCCCCTTAAATCGGGTCATACTTCATGAATAAAACTATATAAGATTGGCTACCCCAAAAAGGTACTAGAGTTTCAATCCCCTTAAATCGGGTCATACTTCATGAATCTAAGGAAGAAGCTGTCGAGCGTCTTAGTAGAGGCAATATAGACAGTTTCAATCCCCTTAAATCGGGTCATACTTCATGAATAGGGTATCGGAAGGCTGACTAATGGCGGCTGTAAAAGTTTCAATCCCCTTAAATCGGGTCATACTTCATGAATAAACGTATATGGTGCAGATAAAAGATCAGGTAGTTCGTTTCAATCCCCTTAAATCGGGTCATACTTCATGAATAGCTGATATTATCGCTATTTCTCACTTTTTTTGAACAATACAAAGTTAAAAAACGTCCGAAATGGTGGTATTTGCAAAAAAAGTTTGCAAACCTCGTCATTTTTATGCGCGAGTTTCGATGAATTGTAACTTAAATAAAATTAGAAGTGGCTGAATCTAGGGCTTTTTAAAGGTTTTGTTTAAAAAAAACTTAGTAAAAAAGTTTGCAAACTAAAAATCTGCAAGGGTGTTTTTGGCGGTTTCCAAACTTTTAGCCATCTTTAAGTTTCGCAAGCCCCATGAAATGGGTGTTTGAAACTTAAGTGAAACTAAAAGTTTGCAAACTGTCTCTTATAAACTTAAAAATAGCTTATTTGCAAACTATTTGAAAAAGTTATGATTCTCTAAAATCCCAATATTTAGGGCTTTTACATATGAAAACTTAGAAAAGACTTAAGAAAAAAGTTCGCAAACTCTTTTGGGTCAATATCTTGCTACAAAACCTTTGTATTTTCTGCTTTTATCTTGTATGACATGAGAGAGCAAAAGCACTTGTTCATCCATGATAGAAGTGATCTTATAACGTCCTTTTCGCCATTTGGTAGGTGTGATGAGGCGTTCTTGTATGTTTTGTGTGATGATTTTGACACTCTCTTGTGTGAGACGACCTTTGGAGGATTTCAATGGCGTACCTCGGTTGAGGATGGAGATGATCTCTCTATCTACGACAGGTTGGCGAAAGGCTTCGATCATGTCATAGACAAGTGTTGGTTTGCCTGCGTGTTCGGAGTGTAAAAAAGAGTGATAAAGACTTAATCCACTTTTGATGATAGCCGATTGGATACGATTGTACAAAAAACCATACCCATAGTTGATAGATTGATTGATCGCATCGGGTGCGTTTTGGGTGACGCGTGTAAAGTCTGCTTGTTCTATGAGCAGTCCAAATGCTCTCCAATAGTGGTTTGAGATAGTACCTTCATAGCCCAAGAGGACGTTATTGTCAGAGGCTGTGTCGATGCGTTTACTCACTTTTTCGATGGTTTCGATGATCTTTTCTAAGGCTAAAAAACTTGTTTTGTCTGTATCTTCACGATAACGTGCAAAGTACTTGATGAGGTTGAGTTGGTTTTTGGACTTTGTGCGTACGATGGTTTTTGCGATTTGCAGTGCTTTTGGCGTACCAAGTATGGCGATCTGTTTTTTGTGCATAATCGATGAAACACTTCTGTGGTAGGTGATAAGCGCGTAAGGTTCATCGCGGTAGATGAAGTCTATATCGATTTTGCGTTTACTACACTGATAGATAAGCATAGAGGAGATATTGACCCCGGGGCTTAGGATGATGACGCGTGTTACACTGTTTAAAGGTAACTGCTTGACGATCTTCCCATACTCTTTGACGACGATTTTCCCTCGTGTGATACCGACGTATAGCCCAAACTTAGAGAGAACGAGTTCAGATGCTTTGATACTCTCTTTCAGGTAAGCTGTTTTGCTTTTGGTGATATCTTTTTTCGCACTTTTCAAGGGTGTGGAGAGAGCGATGTGTTCGTAAGCTTTGGCTACGAGTGTATGGGCATGTTTTTGTGACTGCTCTTGTGTTTGGGCTGTGTAGCTTTTGAGTGTGGAGAGTAACTGGAGGAACTTGGATTTTTTATTGATGCTTTTGTTTTGTTTGGCTTGGACAATCTTCTCTATAAGGATATCATCTATGTGCTTTTGCAAGATATCAAACTGTGATTTATCGCTTAGGACTTTTGCGTAGTACCGCTGTACACCTTGGACATGTTCGTTGATCACTTCTATGGTTTGTAAGAGTGGGCGTTTTTTACTTTTCTGAGAGAGTTTGGATATCTTCTTTTGGAGTTTGTGGTTATCCATGCGGATAGCGTCTTCTTTAAACCAAAGACCAAGATAAGGAAACCCCTCTTTTTTGTTAGCGATGAGACTTTTGTCCTTGCCAAATCGCAGGGAAAGTGAGTTGAGATAGCCCTCTGCTAAGTCGATGGCTTTGCTGACATCACGGCGATGTTTGGCGAAAAAGAGCATATCATCTGCATAACGTATAAAGTCGATGTGTCGCTCTTGCAAGTAGTGGTCAAAGTCGTTGAGATAAAAGTTGCTAAGCCATGGACTTAAGTTATCTCCCTGATAAACACCCACATGCTTGTCGATCCACTGTGTTTTTTTGAGCATACCGTTGTTTAAAAAGACAGCGATGAGTTTTACGATGCGTTTGTCTTGGATATGGCTGTTGAGTTTTTGGATCAGTTTTTGTTGGTCGATGGTATCAAAAAAGTTATCTATGTCTGCCTTGGCAACCCAAAAGTTTTTTTTGAGAAAATCTTTGGTACGGTTGATCGCCTTTGTTGTGCCTTTGTTTTTACGGTACGCGTAAGAACGGTCTGAGAAATGTACCAAATCTTCAAGCTCTTGTACCAAAATCTTTTGGACGATTTTAGAGGCGGTAGAAGAGAGGGCAAGTTGTCGTTTTTCATGGTCGTTTTTGGGAATCTCAAAAGAGCGAACAGGATCGGGGATAAAGCCTTCAAGAAGATTTTTGACAAATGAACCATCGTTGATGGAGGTGAGTATGCTATCGTGATCTTTTGCTTTTTTATAGTTTTGTAAACAGAGACGTAGTGTGTTGGCAGTAAAGATAGTTTCAAGTTTTTTAGAGTACATAACTCTCCTCCATGCTAAAAGGATCACCGCGTTTTGGATTTAACTCCTCGGCACTTTCGATGGCGGTTTTGTTTAGAAAGTAGAGCCTGACAGAATCCCTCTCACCCATCTGTGCGATGAGATCTTCTTTGAGTTTGCAAAGTTGATGCTTGTGAACCTGCACTTCAAAAACAGAAAAATTGACCCGCACACCATAAGAGGAGAGAACCTTGTCGATCTTTCTTCGTTTTTTGTCACTGGTGATGTCGTAAGTGATGAGGAGGTACATACAAAGCTCTTTTTGAGGTAATATCGGGTGAAAAGGCAAATGGTTTAGGTAAATCAGGGGAGCCGGCATAGGGTGCTTTTGGGAAGTTGAGAGGTACTCTTTATGAATAGAAACGTAACTATATGGTATAATAGGCTCAACGTACAAAAAGGTTGTTGATGCAAGAAGATATACGTTGGAGACAGCGACTTGAAAATTATAGCAGGGCATTGTTGCATTTGAAAAAAGCGGTGCAGATTAAAGAGGCAGATATCATCGTGCAAGCTGCGGTGATTCAGTTTTTTGAAGTAGCCTTTGAACTGGCATGGAAGACGATAAAAGACTACTTGCAAGAAGAAGGCTTTGCAGATATCAAGTCTCCTAGGGCTGCACTTAAAAAAGCTTTTGAAACTGGTTTGATCTCAGACGGACAGACATGGCTAGAAGCACTGCAAAAACGAAATACAACCGTACATACTTACGATGAAAAAAGTGCTGAAGAGATCTACCATCTGATTTGTGATAGCTATTATCCGTTGATGGAAACACTTCATGGAGATTTAAAGAAGTTGTGATGTCACGAAACAGATACGGTCTTACTTCAGATGATATGAGAGAGATAAAGCACGTTTTTGCGAGATTTCCGATGGTAGATGAGGTTGTTATATTTGGCAGTAGGGCAAAAAGAACACATCGACTTGGAAGCGATGTTGATCTTGCACTAAAGGGAAAGATAGACAGCAGTACAGTAGCTCAGATCAGCGATTTGCTCAACGAAGAGAGTACCATGCCATACACTTTTGATCTAGCTGTATACGATACAATCGTTTCTGAAAATCTCAAAGAGCATATAAGCAGAGTTGGTGCAGTGTTATATAAAGCACAAGAGAGTGTTTTATCTCCGCTTTAAATGATTGTCACTGGTGATGTCATCAGCCGGAGGCTTCGTCCGATGCTTTCGCATCGACCGCCATCGCCGCCACAACCACAGCACTACCCACCACAGCCAACCCAAGCCACGCCGGACCACTCATACAAGCAGCCGCACCCGCCACACCCTTCACACAGAAAGAAAACATAAAAACCTCCTTAGAAAGTTACAGATACCAAACCAGACTATTCACCAAACCAACTCCCGCTTTGTAGGGTAGAGTATATAGAAGTATAGCGACATAGAGTGTCGTTTTTGGAAGTTTTCAATCCCCTTAAATCGGGTCATACTTCATGAATATAGTAATACAGTACCAGAGAGACGAGAGGTTAGAAAAGTTTCAATCCCCTTAAATCGGGTCATACTTCATGAATTGCTAATTGGAGGTGCCCATTTGTGGGTCAAACTGTTTCAAGTTTCAATCCCCTTAAATCGGGTCATACTTCATGAATAAATAGTATTACGGAAGCAATGGAATTAGCAAATTATTGTTTCAATCCCCTTAAATCGGGTCATACTTCATGAATTAATAACGTCTCCCAACCTTAGTACAGAGTGTGCAGTTGTGTTTCAATCCCCTTAAATCGGGTCATACTTCATGAATCAATATCAGCTAGTGAGCAGTGACGGCGAATTTGTACAGTTTCAATCCCCTTAAATCGGGTCATACTTCATGAATACAATGGTGAAGGTGGATACAAGGTTATTAAAACTGTTTCAATCCCCTTAAATCGGGTCATACTTCATGAATGTTCAAAAAGAAGTTCAAAAAGAAAGAAGGTTTTATGTTTCAATCCCCTTAAATCGGGTCATACTTCATGAATAATGGCATTGGAAATGCCGTATTTGAGTCATTTGTCGATTTAGTGTTTCAATCCCCTTAAATCGGGTCATACTTCATGAATAGTGGTTGTGGTAGCCTCGGGTCTGTCAAACTAACCCAATCCATGTTTCAATCCCCTTAAATCGGGTCATACTTCATGAATGATAAATACCCATACGTAGGGTATCGGAAGGACGATTGATGATGTTTCAATCCCCTTAAATCGGGTCATACTTCATGAATTCAAAGGGTCATGGACGATCCTAAGAGAGTTATTTGAAACGTTTCAATCCCCTTAAATCGGGTCATACTTCATGAATGCCTACGTAAAGAAGGATGGTAAGACGTTAAAGAACCCGTCACGTTTCAATCCCCTTAAATCGGGTCATACTTCATGAATAAACTTGAATGCACTGTATCCGAACGAAGATACAGTAAAATTGTTTCAATCCCCTTAAATCGGGTCATACTTCATGAATTTTAATGGAGAAGCAGCTATACAAGAAAAAAGAAAGTTTCAATCCCCTTAAATCGGGTCATACTTCATGAATTGGAAACAGAAGCGGCTCGTAATGAGTTGCAAAAGGCATCGTTTCAATCCCCTTAAATCGGGTCATACTTCATGAATAACAAATTTATTACCTAGCGTAGAAGTTAAAAAACCTGTAATGTTTCAATCCCCTTAAATCGGGTCATACTTCATGAATGTAATGATGTCAATAGTGGTTGGGAGCACGATGGGGAAGTGCGTTTCAATCCCCTTAAATCGGGTCATACTTCATGAATGTAATGGGTATTGTTATTACTCAAGTTAAAATAGGTGCTTGTTTCAATCCCCTTAAATCGGGTCATACTTCATGAATGTTCTACAAAGACCGAGGATGGGTTAAATGAAACCCAAAAGTTTCAATCCCCTTAAATCGGGTCATACTTCATGAATCTTAAAATCGTAGAAAAATTCATTTCTAGAAGAGAAATGACGTTTCAATCCCCTTAAATCGGGTCATACTTCATGAATCTGGGAGCGGTTAGTTGCACATCCAACATATGGCGACGGAGTATTGTTTCAATCCCCTTAAATCGGGTCATACTTCATGAATAAATGAGAGCAAGTAATATGTTAATCGGAGCCAAGTGTTTCAATCCCCTTAAATCGGGTCATACTTCATGAATATCAAGGATATCAGAATGGGCGTATATTCGCTTCAAACGTTTCAATCCCCTTAAATCGGGTCATACTTCATGAATATTATTTTTTAAAAGGATTTCAAATGTATTATAATTTTGTTTCAATCCCCTTAAATCGGGTCATACTTCATGAATTTAACGCTAGAGTCAAGGCAGGTGAACTCAATCCTATAGAGTTTCAATCCCCTTAAATCGGGTCATACTTCATGAATTTGCTACCAATGTGGCGAGAATAATGAATACTGACGTTTCAATCCCCTTAAATCGGGTCATACTTCATGAATGTGACAATGGAGCCGGAGGTATTAGACCGCTTCGAGTTTCAATCCCCTTAAATCGGGTCATACTTCATGAATAGCTGATATTATCGCTATTTCTCACTTTTTTTGAACAATACAAAGTTAAAAAACGTCCGAAATGGTGGTATTTGCAAAAAAAGTTTGCAAACCTCGTCATTTT
>JALULO010000265.1 GCA_027056215.1 Campylobacterales bacterium
AATTATAAACTTAAACATAACTAGTAAATATAATATTGTTTTAGTAGATTATATTAGTTTTATAAATGTAAATTTTTATAGCTAGTTTGCTTCTGATGTAGTATCGACAGGAAATTATACTTACTGTATTAGTTTTATCAAAATTCTTGACATATATCAAGAAGATATAAAAATTTAAGAGTATAATTGTCTTATATTAATTATGAGGAGTATTGATGTTAAAGATTGGTGACATTCAAAGACCAGCTGAAGTAAAAGAGTTACATCCACAAGGAGCAACAGTTCCTTTTTATGAGTATAAAGTAGGTGAGGGACGGGTAATAGAGTTTGATACTTCTATGACAGGACCTCCTGAACCGATGGTAAATGCGATGACTGCTTTAAATTTTGTAGATAAAGATACTTCTGTTTTGATGATTAATCATAAAAAACCGATGGGTTTACTTGGTAAGATAGAAGAGAACTATGATATCCAAGATATCAAAACAGATGATGGTAAAGTAAAACTTTTGTTTACGTATCGTGAAGGTGAAAGTGAGAAAGCAGATTTAAACGATGCTTCTTGTCACGGATAATCGATGGCAAAACAGTTAGCAACTGAAATGGCACCACCATTTAATCTGGTGGCACATTATATGATAGCGGGAGCGTTTTTTTATATCGTGACCTCTTTTGTGTTACCTTCTTATGCTGGTGAACTTGGTGGTTATTTTGTTTCATCTACAATAGCATCACTTTCACATCTGTACCTTTTGGGTTTTGTGATGATGATTATCTTTGGTGGTATGTATCAGCTTGTTCCAGTGATTTTGGAGATTCCACTTTTTTCCAAAGATTTTGCTTATATACAATTTTACCTTTATGTAGTTGGATTAAGTACGATGGCATATGCATTTGCTCATGAAAAGATGCTTTTTTTATTACCTTATGGTTCATTACTGGTTTATATAGCGATGTTGATTTTTACGATTAATATTTTTCTGACTTATCGTAATATCGAAGTATGGAGTATTTCGGCGAAATACATTTTTGCGTCAAATATTTTTTTATTTTTTGCTGTGACCTTTGGTTTAATCGCGGCATTAAATTTATATTATGGTTTTTTAGATATAGATGTACTTAAGATAGTATCAGCCCATATGGCAGGAGTTTTGATAGGCTATGTCATGATGACAATTATGGGTGTTTCTTTGATCCTTGTTCCGATGTTTTCACTCTCTCATGGTTTCAGTGAAGTACCGATTAATCGCGGTTTTTATTTTATTACCGTTGGATTGGCATTGTATATCTTTGGAGCATTGACAGATATTTTTTGGATGGAAGTGATAGGTGTAGTGGGAATAATGATTTCTCTAGCTCTTTTTGCTTATCAAATGTGGATTATTTTTACTACACGTATACGAAAACAAAATGATTCTTGGGCGAAGAATATGATTGCATCTTTTGCTTTTTTTATTTTGTCATTGGTGATTTTTTTACTTTCTTATTTATTTAAGTGGGAAACTCTTTCTATGTTTAGTGGGTATCTGTTTTTCTTTGGCTTTTTAGCAACGATTATTATTGGACATATTTATAAAATATTACCATTCTTGGTTTGGTATCAGCGTTATTCGCCATTAGTTGGAAAGCAAAAAGTGCCGATGCTCAATGATATGATAGTGGAAAAAGTAGCTGATTGGCAGTTTTGGATTACACTTGGTGGTACTGTTGTAAGTGCGTTTGGGATACTTTTTACGAGTAAGTTATTGTTTGTAGTTGGTACAGTGACGATGGCGTTGAGTGCTTTTTTGGTACTTTATAATATTTATTATACATTGGCTTACCGGGAGTAGGGTAGTTAACGGTTTTTGTGAGATAAAAATTTAGTGGGGAAGGAATAGTTTATGGCAACTAAAGAAGATGTATATGAGGCGATTAAAACGGTAATTGATCCAGAGGTGGGGTTTGATATTGTCTCTTTGGGATTGATTTACGATGCTAAGGTTGAGGGAGATCATGTTGATGTGACGATGACGCTTTCAACGAGGGGATGTCCTTTGCATGAGATGATGAAGCAGTGGACACATGATGCTGTGTTGAAACTACCAGATGTAAATACTGTAGATGTTGAGATTGTTTGGGAGCCTGCTTGGAATATATCTATGGCAAGTGATGAAGTAAAAAAAGCATTAGGAGCTTAAGATGAATTATCCGGAGTTTTTTGACAAAGTTGAGATGATTACGCTCTTAGATCCATTGAGTCGTGTACTTGGTTCTTTTACAGATGGTAAGATTACCTTCGCATATAAAGAGATTGTTAAATTGGCAGGGCATAGTTGTCCCACGGTTGGGGGAGCTTATTTGATGACAGTTCGTGCACTTGAAGTGCTTTATCCTGAAGGGTTACCGGTACGTGGTCATATCAAAGTGGCTTTTAAAGAAGATGAACAAGATGGTGTAGCTGGTGTGATTGCAAATGTTATCTCAGATATAACAGGTGCAACTGAAACAAGTGGCTTTAAAGGTTTAAACGGTAATTTTGCCAGACACTCACTTATGTCGTTTAATGCAGATATAGAATCCAGTGCTAGATTTACGAGAACAGATACTGCTGAGAGTGTAGATGCCTACTACAATCCAAATGTTGTTATGCCCAATCCAAAAATGCAACCGCTTATGCAAAAAGTGATGATGCAAAGTGCTACAGATGAAGAGATAAAAGAGTTCGGTACACTTTGGCAGGAACGTGTTGAAAAGATATTATGTGATAACAACCATAATGAAAAATTAATAAAAATAGTTAAAATATAAGTCGATCTTATCGGTATAATAGCCTTCTTGATTTAAATCAACAAGAGTTCATTTGATTTATTCTATAATTAGCATGCAATAGTTTAATCTAACAAAAGGAGGCTATATGTCAATTAGCAGACGTGACTTTTTAAAAAGTTCGGCGGCAGCAGCAGCGGCAAGTGCTGTTGGAATCACGGTTCCATCAGAAGTGCAGGCAGCAGCAGCCAAAGGTGAAGAGGGTTGGAGATGGGATAAGGCAGCGTGTCGTTTTTGTGGAACAGGGTGTGGTATCATGCTCGCTACAACAGGCGGTAAAATCGTTGCAGTAAAAGGTGATCCGGCAGCTCCGGTGAACAGAGGTCTTAACTGTATTAAAGGGTACTTTAATGCTAAGATCATGTATGGTGAAGATAGACTGAAAACACCATTACTTCGTATGAATGACAAAGGTGAGTTTGACAAGCACGGTAAATTTAAGCCTGTTTCTTGGAAGCGTGCTTTTGATGAGATGGAAACACACATCAGATCAGCACTCAAAGAGAAAGGTCCTGAGGGTGTAGCGGTATTTGCATCGGGTCAATATACTGTTATGGAAGGATATGCTGCACAAAAGATGATGAAAGCAGGATTTAGATCAAATGCGATCGATCCAAATGCACGTCACTGTATGGCATCTGCTGTTGTTGGTTTTTACCAAACTTTTGGTATCGATGAACCATCAGGTTGTTATGATGATATTGAGTTAACGGATACAGTAGTATCTTGGGGATCAAATATGGCAGAGATGCACCCGATTCTCTGGTCTCGTGTAACTGATAGAAAACTTTCTGATCCAGATCATGTAAAAGTTGTTAATATCACTACATACAGGACTAGAAGTTCAGATCTTGCGGATATTGAAATCATCTTTTCTCCTAATACAGATCTTGCACTTTGGAATTATCTAGCACGTGAAATAGTGTATAATCATCCAGATGTGATAGATTGGAATTTTATTAAAAAACATATTGTCTTTGCAGTAGGCCCTGTAAATATTGGTTATGGTATGAGAAGAGCCGGTGAAAAATCTATAAAAGATGGTAAATATACTGCTCTGGAGATGGAAACGATCAACCATGAAATGGCAAAGAAAGTTTCTGCAAAAGAAGCACCTGCACTTGCACCTTATGGATATAAAGAGGGTGATGTGATGAAAAACACCGCAGGTACACTCAAACACTGGGAAATTTCTTTTGATGAATATAAAAAATCACTTGAACCATTTACCCTTGATTATGTAGCCAAAATTTCTAAAGGTGATCCAAACGAATCACTAGAAAGTTTCAAGAAAAAACTACAGGCACTTTCAGCATTATATGTTGAAAAGGGTAGAAGAATTGTTTCTTTCTGGACAATGGGTATGAACCAGCACACCAGAGGTAGTTGGGTAAATACACTTTCTTATAATGTTCACTTCATGCTAAATAAACAAGCAAAGCCAGGTTCAGGAGCGTTTTCATTAACAGGACAACCAAGTGCTTGTGGTACAGCTAGAGAAGTTGGAACATTTTGTCATAGATTACCAGCGGATCTAATGGTTAAAAATCCAAAACATAGAAAGATTGCTGAAAACAAATGGCATATTCCAGAGGGAACACTAAATCCTGTTGGTAATCAACATATTATGAAAATCCATAGAGATATCGAAGATGGTGTTGTTAAATTTGCATGGGTTAATGTATGTAATGCTTATCAAGATTCTGCATCTGCAAAACATTGGATCAAAGCAGCTCGAGAGATGGATAACTTTATCGTAACTTCTGATGGCTATCCAGGTATCTCCGCAAAAGTATCTGATCTTGTACTTCCATCGGCGATGATTTATGAGAAATGGGGTGGTTACGGAAATGCTGAAAGACGTACACAACTCTGGAGACAACAAGTTCTTCCTGTTGGTGATGCGATGAGTGATACTTGGCAATGGGTTGAACTTGCTAAGAGATTTACAGTCAATGATCTTTGGGGACCATATACCTTAAGAAATGGTAAAAAACTAGCTGACGTAAGAGCTAAAGCTAAAGCTATGGGTTATAACGAAAACACAACTATGTACGATATTCTTTTCGCAAATGACAGAGCAAAAGCTTATAAAGTTGATTTGAATGCATTCCCTCAAAAAGGTTATGATAACTCTGAGTGTATAGGTGATAGTAGAAATGTCAAAGGCAGTGATGGAAAAGTCTTTAAAGGATATGGTTTCATGATTCATCACTATCTTTTTGAAGAGTACGCTTCTTTTGGACGTGGACATGGACATGATCTTGCACCATTTGAAGTTTATCATAAAGTTAGAGGACTTAAATGGCCTGTTGTTGATGGTAAAGAAACACAATGGCGTTTTAATGTTAAATATGATCCATATGCAGCAAAAGCAAATCCAGGTGGTGATTTCGCATTCTACGGACCTTTAGCGAAAGCATTGATGCAAGGTGATCTTAAGGGAATAAAAGTGAAAAAGAAAAAATCACTTAAAAATAAAGCTAAGATTTATGCAAGACCATATATGGATCCACCGGAAATGCCGGATGCAAACTATGACACATGGTTATGTACAGGTCGTGTACTTGAACACTGGCATAGTGGTACGATGACCATGCGTGTACCTGAGTTATATCGAGCAGTTCCTGAAGCCCTTTGCTATATGAATCCAAAAGATGCAAAAGCAAAAGGTTTTAAAAATGGTGAGCTTGTTTGGGTAGAATCTCGTCGTGGTAAAGTGAAAGCAAGAGTTGAGACAAGAGGCAGAAACAGACCTTCTCAAGGACTTGTATTTGTACCATGGTTTGATGAAAAAGTATTTATCAACAAAGTTTGTCTTGATGCGACATGTCCTATGTCAAAACAAACAGACTATAAAAAATGTGCAGTAAAACTGTATAAAGCATAGAAAATAGATATATTAGGAGATTTCTCCTGATATGTTTACATAAAACAAAGGTAATGCAGTGAGTAAAGAGGATAAAAAACCCAAAATCAGTGAAAGGCGGAAGTTTTTCACACTTTTAGCACAAAACGCTGGTCTTGGAGTGATGGGGGGATTGTTATGGGCTGGATATGCTTCAAAAGCAAAAAGCTCACCTCTTACACTCAGACCTCCTGCAGCTTTAAAAGAAGATGATTTTTTAAGAACATGTATCAAGTGCGGTCTTTGTTCAGAAGCGTGTTATAATCGTCCTAGCAATATAGATAAAGAGACAGGGAAGCCAAGAGGCAGAACGCTGAAGATGGCAAAGGCTCAAGACAATGTTATGATAGGAACACCATTTTTTAAACCACGTGATGTTCCTTGTTACATGTGTGAAGATATTCCTTGTGTTCCAGTGTGTCCGACAGAGGCATTGGATATATCGTTGGTAACCAATGATAAAAATGAATTGGATCCTGCTATGATGGATATGGGTATAGCCGTTGTTGATACAAATTCATGTATCGCATTCTGGGGTATCCAGTGTGATGCCTGTTACAGGGCTTGTCCATTGATGGATGTAGCGATATCTCTTGAGTATGACCGAAATGCACGTACGGGTAAGCATGCTTTTTTGAAACCTATTGTTCATATGAATGCTTGTACAGGCTGTGGTTTGTGTGAGCAAGCTTGTGTGACAGAAAAGGCAGCTATCTTTGTCCAACCTAGAGAAGTAGCACTTGGAAGACCAGGTGATCACTATGTAAAAGGGTGGGATAAAAAAGATCAACAGCGTATTCAAAATAGAGTAGATAAAGATTTAACAACACATGATAAACGAAGTGAGAAAAAGCCTCAGGATTATCTAAATATGGATGTGGAGTATTAGATGAAGTGGAGTAATTATAAGTACCTTATATTAAGAAGAATTACACAAATTACCCTACTATTTCTATACTTTGCTGGTAATATATACGGATGGAAGATTTTAACTGGAGATTTGTCAAATTCTTCTATATTTTCAACTATACCGTTAAGTGATCCATTTGCGATTTTACAGATGCTCTCTGCAGGTTCTCTAATCGGTGCAAATGCCCTTGTTGGAGCTGTGATTATCACACTCTTTTATGGCATTATCGGTGGACGAGCATTTTGTAGCTGGGTTTGTCCTGTAAATATGATTACGGATTTGGCTAATTGGCTCAGAAGAGTGTTTTATCTGGATAAGATTGAACGAAAAGTTTGGGCGAGTAGAAATATTCGTTATTATATGCTTGGTTTGGCTTTAATCGTGTCATTTATCAGTGGGTTAGCAGCTTTTGAGATCATAAGCCCTATCACAATTCTAAACCGTGGTGTTATTTTCGGTTTTGGTGCAGGTGGTGGCTTTTTGGTTGCTATCTTTCTTTTTGATCTATTTGTTCTTAAAAATGGTTGGTGTGGGCATATATGTCCACTTGGTGGTGTACATTCTATGATTGGAAAGATGAACCTTGTTCGGGTTGAACATAACAGCGAAAACTGTACGCTTTGTATGAAGTGTAAAGATGTTTGTCCCGAATCACAGGTACTTGGTATGATCGGTAAACGAAGTGAATTCGTTGTAAAAGCAGAATGTACAAACTGTGGTAGATGCGTAGATGTGTGTGATGATGATGCACTTGGATTTAGCATCCGCAATATACTAAATGATACTAAAGGAGAGAAACTATGAAATTAAAAAAATCATGGATTGGATTATTGTCACTGGTAGCGATTGTTGCCGTTGGCTGTGCTTCTGGAGCAGGTAGTGTTTCAGAAAAGTCCCTTGGACTTAGAAAGACCGATCTATATACAGAAAATACTACAAAGCCCGAAAAAACAAAATATACAACTGTTGCACCGGGAAGTGCAAAACGTTTTGACAGAGCGTATGAAAATGCGCCTCCGATGATTCCTCACAGTGTTGATGGCTTGTTACCTATCACTAAAGGCAATAATGCATGTCTAGGATGCCATTTGCCAGATGTGGCAAAAAGTATGGGCGCAACACCTATTCCACCTTCACACTTTACAAACTTTAGACCAACAACAGTGATGAAAAATGGTCAAGAAGTTAAAGGTGGGAAAGTGGTTGGTTTAAAAGCTGGAGATCTTGGTAATGTAGGTGATATCAAAATTGCAAAAGCAAAAAAATTGAATCACTTATATCAGGGAAGATTTAATTGTACGCAATGCCATGCGCCTCAGGCTCAAATCAAACCGTTAGTAAAAAACACGTTTACTCCAGATTTCCGTAAAGCTGATGAAAAACATAAATCAACATTGATCGATGTTATGAATGAAGGTGTTCAGTAAATAGTTAAGTAGAGAAGGATGAAAATTCCTTCTCTTTTAAAGTCTTTTTAGAGATGTAGCGTTACATTTCTAAAAAAACTTTAAAAGGATGGGTGTATGATAAAAAGTATTCGTTTATTGGGGTTATTGTTAGGAATGTCAGTAAGTATATTTGTGCCACTAAAAGCAATGGATATGAATAGAGTCAATGCCTTAGCTGAGCAGATTAAAGCTGGAATGGTTACACAACAAATACCAAAAAACATTAAGTCTGTTACGGCAGAACCTAAAGTTGTATCTCATGATGTTAAACAAGTTGTCAAACATGATGAATCAATCACTATTCCGTCTAAAAGTACAGAAGTTACAGAAAAATCCCTTGGACTTAGAAAAACTGATCTTTATACAGAAGAGGGTACAAAACCTGAAAAAACAAAATATACTGCAGATGCACCTGGAGCGTCAAAGCGATTTGACAGAGCGTATGAAAATGCACCGCCGATGATTCCACATAGTGTGGATGGATTGTTACCCATTACAAAAGGCAATAATTCTTGTCTTGGATGCCATATGCCGGATGTAGCTCCGAGTATGGGTGCGACACCGATTCCTCCGACGCATTTTACCAATTTTAGACCTATGACAGAGATTGAGACAGATGGTACAATGGTAAAAGAAGGTGTTGGAATTGTAAATACTACTGACATCAAAGTAGTGGCACGGCGAGAAGATAAACTCTATCAAGGACGATTTAATTGTACGCAATGTCATGCACCTCAGGCTCAGATCAAGCCTTTAGTAAAAAACACGTTTACTCCAGATTTCCGTAAAGCTGATGAAAAACATAAATCAAATTTGATCGATGTTATGAATGAGGGTGTCCAGTAGTGGCAAGTAGGCGAGATTTTTTAACGGCTTTCAAAAAGCCGCTGGAAAAGATTGTCCAGCAAGAGAGTGTGGAACTTATTGTAAGACCGCCGTATGGAAGCACTGAAGCACTGTTTCAAAGTAGTTGTATTTTATGTGATTCTAAAGCATGTATGCCTTCATGTGAAGAAAAGATTATTGTTATTCGCTCAGATGGTACACCTATGCTAAATTTTACTCAAAAAGGATGTACCTTTTGTGAAGCATGCGCTATTGCTTGTGATTCGCATGTCTTGTCACTTGAAAATATTTATACAAGTGAACGAATTAATGCAAAATTTGTTATCTCAACAGAAGCGTGCGTTGCACATAATGGCGTAATTTGCTTTTCATGTAAAGAACCATGCATAGATGACGCAATTTTATTTAACGGCATGTTTAATCCTGTTATTGATATGGATTTATGTACAGGATGTGGTTATTGTTTTGGAAAATGCCCTACTAATGCTATTAGTTACAATGCAAAAAAAATAGACGATATGAAGGACGTATCATGAATATAGCAAAAAAATATCCTAAGATTTTCTCTCATCTTAATGATACTAAGTTTGTGGATGAAATGAGGGATCTTGTTGTTGTAGATGAAAATTTTGATGATATTGATTCTGATGAATTTGATGTTTTTGATCCTGAAGATTATAATTTTATGATTTATATTACTCCAAGATTACAGGATACAATAGGAAAAGAGGCTATGAAAACTTTAGTTCAAAAACTTGCAAAAGTTGGAGAGTTTGAAAGTTTCTATGCAGATGATGTTGATTTGTATGGTGTAAAGTCATCGCTTGATGAAGATGGAATTGCACATTTTATTTTGATGATTTTTGAAAAAGAGTTATTATGAAAATATTTTTTATATTAGTTTTTATGATGATTCGTGTAGTCGCGCTTGATCAATTTAAGCCAACAATGCAAATAGAATCAAATGGCACTGTGAAAGATATGGTTTTACATGATAAAAAACTTTATATAGGTACAGACCAAGGTATGTTAGAGGTTTATGATATCAAAAATAATAAATTTACAAAGCATATAAAAATTCCTAAGATTAAAGATTTTATGGGAGATTTGGTGCCTGCCAGAGTAGAAAGTATTGATTATAATGATGGTAGATTTTTACTCTTAAGTGATAGTGGGGAAGGTGGATATACAAATATATGGATACATGAAAACAATATTACCTCTCAGATTGTTACTCCATCTGATAAAAAAGCACTGGTAAAAGCGAGATTTATTGATAAAGAGCATATTTTACTTGGTTATTTAAGTAATGAAGTTTCTCTTCTGGATATCAAGACAAAGAAAGAGCTATATAAGGTTCAATTAAGTGAATCAAAATTTTCTGATTTTTCACTTAATGAGGATAAAAGTAAAGCAGTTTTTAGTTGTGAAAGTGGGATTTTATATGTTATCAATACCAAAAATGGCAAAGTTATAAAAGTCTTACAAGGTATCAATCTTGATAATGTTTATAAAGTAGATTTTAAACATAGTAAAGTTTCTGGTGCTGGACAAGACAGAAAGGGATCTATTTATGATATTGAGACAGGAAAGGGTGATTTTATGCAGGGAAGGTTCCTGATATATGCAACAGGACTTAGTCCAAGTGCAAAAAAGGTTGCATTTGCTATGGACGAACAAAATAATATTTCAGTCTATGATACAAATACAAAGGTAAAAATCGCTCTGCTTAAGGGGCAAAAAAGTACTTTAAACACGATTATATTTATGGATGAGAATAACCTTATATCATCAAGTGAAGATCATACCATCATGCTGTGGAAAATAAAATAAAAAAGGAGAAAATATAATGAATATTTCAAGTATAGTGATTCAATGTAAACAAGAAAATTTTGAAAAAGTAAAAAGCTGGTGTGAACAGAGTGATATATGTGATTATCACTTTGGAGAAGCAAAAATTGGTAAAATTATTGTAACAATAGAAGGTGCAGGGGTTAGTGAAGAAATCGCCAAGTTAAATAAGATTCAAGTAGTGCCAGGTGTTATTACAGCAGATATGATGATGAGTTATCAAGAAGAGCTTGATGAAGAGATCAAAAAACTTAATGCTGCCGATGCCGTACCTGCGATGTTAAATGATGATAATATTGATGTTAGAGATATCGTTTACAATGGTGATCTTAAAAAGAAATTCTAAGTAGCTGATTTATTAAAAATGTAATTTTATTAGGATTAAAATTAAATAAGATATAATATATCCTCTATAACAGTTTAAAGGCTTGTAAATGGGATATAAATTAGAAGAGATATCATTTTTTTCGAAGATGGGTGAGCAAAATATTAAAAAACTTGCCAGCATCTCATTTTTTAAACATTATCATGCAAATGAACTTCTTTTTTATGAAGGAGATGATCCAAAGTATTTATATATCTTACTGGATGGTGTTCTTAGGCTTTATAAAACCAATCCTAAGGGGCAGGAGATTTATATGCATCAGTTTGTACCTGTTTCGATGATTGGTGAATTAGCAAACTTTGAAAATATAAAATTTCCTGCATCTGCAAAGTTTATAACTAGTGGAACTATTCTTAAAATAGAGTATAAAAAACTTGAAGAAGATTTCTTTAAAAACCCCGAGATTTGTATGGAAATCATTCGTTCTCTTACAACAAAAGTAAAAATACTTTCTAATGTTATACATCAAGAGATGATTCTTACTTCAGAAGCAAAAGTTGCAAAATTTATCAATGAACATACCGAATTATTTCAAAGTATACGGAACAATCAAATTGCTGCTATACTAAATGTTTCACCTGAAACACTCTCCCGTACTTTGGCAAAACTTAAAAAAGATGCTATTATTTCGATCGATAAAAAACATTCAATTATTATTCATGACAGTAAGGCTTTAGAACTTCTATATTCTTAAAACAATGTTTACGATTTAGTATAATTTTCACTCTTCTTATAGACTCTTGACTTATATCAATCATTAAAAGTTATTATTTTTATACAATTATACTTGTAGTACTTAACAAAGCAGGAGAATGTATGAAAGAAGTATATTTAAATATGCCACAGCTTGCCCCTGAAGATTTTTTACCGATCTTTACATCGGCTACCCTAGTGATGATCTTCGGGATTATATTTGTGGGGTTATATACTTTTGCGAAACTAAAAAAAATTCCCTCTTATTATCAATATATAGGATATTTTTTTTGGTTAGGATGTGCATATTCTCTTTATATGCTTAGTACTCTGGTTGGTAGTGGCGATTTTACACGAAAGGTATTGATGATGGCAATGTTGGCGTATTTTATTTTGCCACATTTTATATATTTTTTGATGCAAGAAACCCACAAACAACACGATTAAAAGGAGGTATATATGGCAGAGCAACCAAAGTCTGTATGGAGTAGTGTATCGTTTTGGAGACGATCGGCTGCATGGGTAACAGGATTTGCGGTAGTACTTTTGATTTGGCTGACGTTTGATACGATGGGGCAGATTAAAATGGGTACAGATGCAGATTTACAAAATGGTGTAACTAAAAGGGTTCCAGCTCCTACGGTTATCAATTATAATATCAAATATGAGATGAATGAAAGAAGAGGTCATGAAGCACCGGTAATCGGTGATAAAGAGCTTTTTTTTGGAAAAGAGTGGAGTGTTAAAGAAGCGGGAGCATTACTACATCTTGGAAAACTTACATCTCAGGCAAAGAATTGTATGGATTGTCATACTCTTTTGGGCAATGGTGCATACTATGCTCCTGATCTTACAAAAGCGTGGTTAGATCCTGCTTGGGGTAAAGATGGTCCAATGATGGCTATGACTGGTAAAAGTACAAAAGAAGAAGCAATAGCAGAATTTTTGCAACATCCTTCAAAATATCCTACACACGCACGTATGATGCCAAATCTTGGTATTACTGCAAAAGAGGCGCAAGGTCTTGTGGCATTTTTAAAACATATGAGTTCTATCGATACCAATGGTTTCCCAAGGAACTTTGGCAAAGAGCAAGGAGGCACTAATGCTGAATAGTATTAAAGCAAATCATTTACAGTTTGAATCCCAAAAAATAGGGATGATGTATTTTAGAGTTGCGATTATCCTTTTTGGTGCGCAACTCTTGATGGGTCTTATCGCTGCGATTCAATTTTTGTATCCAAGCTTTTTATTTGAATTATTTGATTTTTCAGTAGCAAGAATGGTACATATCAATGCGCTTGTCGTATGGATGTTATATGCAATGATTGGGTCAGTTTATTATATGATTCCTGATGAAACGGGTCGAGAAGTTATAGGTATAGGAATTGCAAAACTTGCATTTTGGGTATTAACACTGGCTGTAACAATTGTTGTCCTTGTTTATATCTTTGTTCAAGTTGGACCAGGTAAAGAAAGTACAATTTGGTTTATCAATGAAGGACGTGAGTATCTTGAAGCACCTAGATGGGCTGATATCGGTATCGTTGTGGTTGTCCTGATTTTTTATTATAATGTATTTGCTACTTATTTAAAAGGTCAAAGAACAGGTATTATGACTGTTATGGTTGCCAACCTGTTTGCATTGGCTGGTTTATATTTAGCTGGTATGTTCTTTACTGACAATATCTCTATGGATCAGTACTGGTGGTGGTGGGTTATTCACCTTTGGGTTGAAGCTACATGGGAAGTATTTGTAGGTACATTAGCAGCTTATGCTCTTATTAAAATCATCGGTGCAAAAAGAGAAATCGTTGAGATGTGGTTATGGATTGAAGTATTGATGCTTTTTGGATCTGGTATATTAGGTCTTGGACATCACTATTTCTGGATCGGTACACCTGAGTATTGGTGGGAAATCGGTGCACTATTTTCAGCACTTGAACCAGTTCCACTTGTAGCGATGTTTGTACATGTGCTTTATGACTGGGGTAAAGAACAAGGCGCTGTACACGC
The DNA here is from genome assembly GCA_027056215.1 of Campylobacterales bacterium. Classification (GTDB taxonomy): domain Bacteria; phylum Campylobacterota; class Campylobacteria; order Campylobacterales; family QNZT01; genus QNZT01. The sequence goes on from JALULO010000265.1 coordinate 13,866, forward strand.
TGAAGGTGGAGCACACGCGATCAACAATGGTCCTGCTATGGCATGGATTGTGACCAATGCATTTGGTAACTTTTTGGGTGCTGGTATCTGGGGATTTTTCCATACTTTACCACAAGTAAATATCTATACACACGGTACACAGTTTACATCAGCACATGGTCACTTATCGTTTTTTGGTGCGTATGCAACAATCTTGATTGGTATGATGTATCTTGTAACACAGGGTGCGTATGGTGTTAAGCATATGAAAGCAACTAAACTTTTCAAATGGGCGATTACTCTGATTGTACTTGGCTTGATGGGTATGACAGTAGCATTAACGATTGCAGGTTATGAACAAGTATTGGTTGAAAGAGCAGAGTTGGGAGCGACATGGAATGCTTTCTTTACTGCACAGAATCTACACTGGTATGTTCAAGCACAGGGTTGGAGACTGGCAATGGGTGTGGTAACCTTTGTTGGTTTTGTATTCCTTGTTCTTGATTTACTTACTATTGGTAAAGTTTCTAAGGAAGCAGAAGTATAGTTTAACTAACACAGGAATTTTATTTCTGTGTTACATTTAATATAAGGAGAAAAATATGATAGATAAATTTACAGATGTAGTGCCAAGTTTTTTTGGTACACTTAATCAAGGTCCATTGACATTGACGATTTTTCTTCACACAATTATTATCCTTCCAATGTTTTGGATCTATTTTAGTGAGAAGAAAAAGTTAAACAAATAACCGTAAATATAAAGTATGTTATAATTAGGATGAGGGGAAAGCAGACTGAATTAATAACTTTAAAGGAGGAAATATGAAGTTAGGAAAAGTTTTAAGTTACGTTGCAGCGGTGAGTATCGCTACAGTAGGACTACAAGCAGGTACATCGAAGATGGACTTTGCCAAAGTTTTTGAAAAAGAGTGTCAAGGGTGTCACGGACCTATCCATCAAGGTGGTGTTGGTTCAGATCTTAGACCAAAAGCGCTTAAAAAGAAAAGTAGAGAGTTCTTAGCTGAAACGATTATGAATGGTAGAGAAAATACTGCTATGCCGTCTTGGAGCTCAAAATTTTCTAAAGATGATGCATCTGGTATGATTGATTGGTTGATGGATTGGAAAAACACGGTTGAGCTTAAACTTAGCCTTGATGAAGTCCATAAATCATGGACAAAATTGGCAGATAGAGATGCTTTGGCTAAAAAGTATCCAAAAGCTGCAGATGTAAAAGATGTGAGAGATATCACGTTTGCAACTGAAAGAGATGCTTCTTTGGTTGATTTTATTGATTCGACAACTGGCAAAGTTCTTTCTCGCCATAAAGCTGGATTTGCAGTTCACGTAACAGTAACAAATAAAAAAGATCCTAGATATGCTTATTCTATCAGTAGATCTGGAAAACTTACTATGTTCGATATAGCAGCTCCAGGGCAACCTGCACTTGCTTCAGTTCAAGTAGGTCAAGAGTCTCGTGGTCTTGCAGTATCTCCAGACGGTAAATATGTCATGGCAGGTAACTATAATCCAGGTGGTGCAGTACTTTGTGATGCACATACATTAGAACCACTTAAAGTATATGATACAAGTCGTGTTATCAATACAGATGGACAGATTGAGCCAAGTCGTGTTGCATACATAGCCGATACACCTTATGGACCTTATTTCTCATTTGCACTTAAAGATGCTGGTCATGTTTATGTTGTAGATTATAGTAAACCAAACTTTCCAATCGTAGGTGATATTCCTAACATTGGTAAAGTACTTCATGATGCATTCTTAAATGAGAATAAAGGTGAAGATTATGGTCGTTATGTTCAGGTTGCTTCACAAGGATCTGACTTGATGGGTATCGTAGATCAAAAGACTATGAAACTTGCTGCAAAAGTTTATACTGGTAAAAAATCTAAGCCACATCCAGGTCAAGGTTCAAGCTGGTTTAACAAAAAAATGGGTAAACAGCTAAATGCAACACAAAGTATGAACTTTGGTCAAGTTGTTATTTGGGATTCACCAAGCTGGAAAGTTGTGAAAAAAATCAAAACTGCCGGTGGTGGATTATTTGTAGGTACAGGTGAAGACACACCATGGATTTGGTCTGATTGTGTACTCGGTAAACCTGCAAATTACAATAAAGTGTATCTCATCAACAAAGAGACACTTGTTACTGATAGAATTATAGAAGTTGGTAAAAAACAAGGTAAGTTGATCGATGCCAAAACAGGTAAAGTTCTTCAAACTTGGGACGCTACACAACACCAAAAAGTTGCTGTAAATGAAAAAGCATTTGGCAAAGAAAAAATATTGCCTATGCCAGCAAAAATTGGTCCTGCAGTGAAAAATCCTGTACAACCAAGATTGCTTCATGCTGAACCAGCTAATCATGGTAAATGGACTATGATCTCTGAGTGGACAACCGGTAGAATCGGTATCTATGAATCTGAGACAGGTAAGTTTGTTAAGTATATCGAAAACTTGACAACTCCAACGTTTACTTATTCTGTTGAGCACAGACAACACGTTCCTGGCGCTTAACCTATAAAACTACTCTCTTCTTACGAGAAGAGGGTAGTTTATTGAGATAATATTGATTGTTTCAATAAACTGCCGAGGTTAGTATTTGTGAAATATATACTTTTTTTTGCTCTTTTTTTTACTTTAAATCTGTGGGCAAAATATTTTGATAACCACTCTTGTGCTGAATGTCATGAAAAAATCTATGAAGAGTTTCAGAGTTCACAGCATTCAAAAAGTTATTTTACAGATGAATTACACCGTAAAGTTGCCGATGCAGCGAGCAAGACAAAATACGAATGTGCCTCATGTCATATGCCCATGGCAAATAATCTTGAAGATTTGATCAATGGAAAAGCAAGACCTGATAAAAATAACAAAACACATACAGATGGAGTTTCGTGTTACTTTTGTCATACGATTGCATATGTTAAAAAAGCACATAAACACAATATCAATATCAAATCCCGTCAAGCAGAGGATTATAAGCCGACATTGTACGGCAGACTCTTAAAACCTGATGAAAATGATAAGCACTCTTCTGTTAAAAATCCAGTTTATGCAAAAAATGCCTGTGTAGGGTGTCATTCGCATAAGCTAAATGATAACAATGTAACTATATTTGTTGCTATGGATAAACATCAGGATAGTCTGGGGTGTATTCATTGCCATATGCCGGAACTCGAAGGTGGTGCTGAGAAGATGGACAAATGTGCTCGGGGACACCATGCAAGTCATAAATTTTTAGGTATTAGAGATAAAGTATTTAGGGCAACTGGTGTTGATATCAATATCAGTGCCAAAAATAATACGCTGAAAATAACACTTACCAATAAAATGGTACATCCACTTATCATCCAGCCCGCACGTGCAAAGTTTTTGAAAATAACACTTTTAAGAAAAAGCAAAACCATATGGCAAAACTACCAAAACGATCCATCTGAAGATACACAGGGATATTTTGCGTATAGTTTTAAAAAAAATGGTAAAAAAATCATTGTTCCTGCAACTGCTACAGAAGGGTATGTTCACAATCTTGCTGCTAAATCTGTCAAAATTTTATCCTACAAAATACCTTCACTTCAAAAAGGAGATAAGATTGTTGTTTCGTTTTATGTGCAACTTGCTAAAAGTGATTGTCTCAGTGCGATTAATTTAAAAGATAAAAATCTTACAAAACCATCTTTAATCAAAGAAGTTACTACCGCACTAACCAATATAAAATGATTGTGATATAAATCAACTACTTGTGGTAAAAAATATGTTAACATAGTTCTTTAAAATTGTGGGAGTATGTTATGGGAAAATTGATACTGTCTTTTTTATTGTCCTTGTTTCTAACACAAAGTTGCAATGCCGATGGAAAAAAAGTTTTTGAAACCTACTGTTGGGGATGTCATCATCAGACTGCGGTTGCATTTGGACCGCCTTTTGCCCAGATTGCTTCGAAAAGAAGTGCTGAGGAGATTCAGGCTATGATAGCAGATCCAGCAGGTGTTTCTAAAATATTTGGTTACAAACGAAATGCAATGCCACCTTTTAAACTCAAACCAATAGAGTTGAAAGAGATTACTGACTATATATTGTCTTACAAAGCAAAAGGGAAATAATGTTTCGACTTTCCAATCTGATAAGCTCCGTAGTGGAGGGTAAAAAATCAAGAGTTTTGGATGGTAGTATAGCAATCTGGAATTTTACAAACCGATGTAATCTCTCGTGTTTGCACTGTTATTCTAAAGCGGATTTGGATGCGGTAGATACTTTGACAACAGATAAGATCATGCAAACTCTGCCTAAACTCAAACAAAACGGTGTGAAGTTTCTTATCTTTTCAGGTGGTGAGCCACTTACGAGAAAAGATCTTTTTGATATAGCAGATAAATGTAAAGAGCTTGGGATTATCACCTACCTTTCAACTAACGGCTTGTATGTCGGGTATAAAAATGCCAAAAAGATACTGGATACTTTTAACTATGTGGGTATCAGTATCGATGGTAGTGAGAAGACACATGATCATTTTAGAGGCCTTGATGGTTCTTTTAAAATGTCGATGGAAGCGGTACGGCTTTTAAACAGTTATCATGATACCAAAGTGGGAATCCGCTTTACGATCACCAAAGATACCTATGATGACTTGAGATTTATTTTTGAATTGGCTGAAAAAGAGAATATCCCTAAGATTTATATCTCACACCTAGTTTACAGCGGGCGAGGACTCGACAATCTTGAAATGGATTTAACCAAAGAGCAAAGAAGAAAAGCAGTAAACTATGTAGTTGATAAAGCGTTTGAATATTATGAAAAGGGAAGAGATATAGAAATTGTTACAGGTAATATGGAGCAAGATGCCATTTTGTTTTTGCAAAAATTTACTGAAAAATATCCTGAACACAAAGAAGAGATGCACAAAAGACTTGTACAATGGGGTGGAAACAGTGCAGGACGAAAACTGCTCAATATCGACAGCGAAGGCAATGTTAAACCTGATCCGTTTTTTCCACAATATATCGGCAATATTTTTAATCAAGATTTTAGTGATATTTGGACAGATGAACCAAGTGAACTTTTACAAAAACTTCGCGAGCATCCACGTAAAATCAGTGGCAAATGTAGTGGTTGTGAAGTTATAGATATCTGTAATGGTGGTTCAAGAAGTAGAGCTTATGCGATATATGGTGATATGTGGGCGGAAGATCCATCATGTTATTTAAGTGAAGAAGAGATTAAGGGAGTATTATAAATGAGATTATTTTTATTGTTACACGTTTTAGTGGCTGTTTTATTTGCCGGTAAACCTTTGAAAGAGAAAGTATTTGTAGTAGAACGTGAGAGTCAATCAGTGGCTGTAATACAAGATGGTTTAACAAGAAGACACATGAAAGATATGCACAACATGAATCACGGTATCATCAAATTTGACGGCAAAGATGCTTATTTGATCAGTCGTGATGGATATGTGGTGAAGTTTGATCCTTTGAGTGAAAAAAAAGAGGCAGAGTATAAAACCAGTAAATCTGCTATCGGTTTTGTGATCGGTAAAAATTATATTGCTGTAGCAAATTATGATGATAAATCAGTAGATATTTTAACCCGTGATCTCAAGCCTATAGATAAAATCAAAACTGGTTCTAAAAATGTCGGTATCAAAATCTATAAAGATTATCTCATCTTTGCGCAGATGGATAACGATAAAGTCACAGTACTCAAAGATGAAAACGGTGGAAAAGCGACACCAAAGTTTAAAAAATTTAAAGAGTTTAATGTCGGTAAAATGCCTTTTGACGCGATGATAGAGAACAACACGTACATCGTCGGGTTCTTTTTAACCAAAGGGTTTGGTGTGATAGATTTAAATAAGATGACTTATAAGTTAATCAAAGTAACGGCACAGGGAAATAAACCTGTCTTAAAAGTGCCGCATTTTGGCTTTTGGAGTTTGAGTAAAGATAAAACGTTTATCCCGGCAGTGGGTGATAACAAAGTGATGGTTTACGATAAAAAGTTTAATTTTATTAAAAATATCGATATGAAAGGACTTCCTGTCTTTACATCGCTCAGCCCCGATAAAAAGTATATCGCTGTCACATTTAGCGGTAAAGATTTTCCATCCATTCAAATCGTGGATACAAAAAGTTTGAAAATCATCAAAACATTTACTTTTCCGGGTAAAGTCCTTCACGTAAGATGGTCAAATCTTGATCCGCAACTTTATGTTTCTGTTAACGATGCCAATCAAGTGAGTGTGATAGATACAACGAACTGGGAATTGGAAAGAGATATATTTCAAGTTGAACATCCCTCAGGTATCTTTATCTATGAATCAAAGGATATAAGATAATGGGGAAAGTCTATCTTACTGGTGCGGGACCTGGTGATATAGATCTTTTAACGATCAAAGCGCTTCGGGTTATCAAAGAGGCAGATGTCATTATCTATGATCGTCTGGCAAACCCTGAAATCCTCAAAGAGGCAAAAGATGGTTGTTCTTTTGTCTATGTTGGAAAAGAGGATTCACATCATACTTTACCCCAAGAAGAGATCAATGAAGTGATTTATCAAAATGCCCTCAAACATGAGATAGTTGTACGTCTTAAAGGAGGTGATCCTTTTGTTTTTGGACGTGGTGGTGAAGAGGGTATCTATCTTCGGGATCGTGGGATAAAGTTTGAATTTATCCCGGGAATCACTTCCGCTATCGCGGTACCTGAGTATGCAGGTATTCCCGTCACACATCGTGGTGTAACGGTATCGTTTCGGGTTGTCACGGGGCATGAAA
>JALULO010000266.1 GCA_027056215.1 Campylobacterales bacterium
AATATAACTTTAAATGTTACAAGTTGAAACTAAATAAAGAGAAATAAATGAAGGTATGAAGAGAATTTTTATAAATTCTCTTCGATTTATTATTGATCTTCTTTGAAAAGAAGGTAGTCTAGACTTATCTTGCCAGCTCCATGCGAAACAAAGATCAGCAAAAAGAGCATATAGTAAAGTGGTATTTCAAAACCATTATCGCCTGCACTAAATCCATTTGGTAAGTGTACAGTAAAGATCGCTACTAACATAATCACGATCATTGGTAAAGAGATCAGTCTTGTAAAAAGTCCCAATGTTACCAATACAACACCTGTCATCTCAGTTGTTGCTGCCATATATGCATTGAGGGTTGGAAATGGTATACCGATGGATCCAAACCAGTTGGCTGTTGCCGAGATATCTGACCATTTCATCATCGCTGGTTCATAAAACCCGTAAGCAACTGCTAGTCTTGCTAAAAGCAGTGCTACGGATTGCAAATGTTTTAAGAGCTTTGCAATCTCTGTATAAAAATAGCGTAACATATTTCCTCCTTATTAGGAAATTGATTTATTTAGCATCCCCGCATTTACCTGTGCCACATTTAGCTTTTTTTGTTGCTTTTTTAGCATCGCCACATTTGCCTGCACCACATTTGGATGATTTTGTACTCGTTGCTCCTGCCCCTGTACTAGAATTGTCATAACAGCCTGCAAATGCAAGTAACGCAAATGTTGTTACCAAACCAAGAAATAGATTTTTCATGATTTCTCCTTTATAATATTTTTGTATAGGTAGTATAATAAGTTAACGTGTAGTGGGTGTGTAAGGTAAGGATGAAAAATAAAAAATATAAGATTGTAAAAAGAAGGATAGAAAGAGATAACCTTTAAGTTATCTCTTTAATAGTTGCTTACTTGCAACCGCAAGGTTTTGCTACACAAGTTGGGTAACTTGGTGCACTACATCCACATTTACTACTGCAACCACTTACTGCCAAAACAGCAACTGCTAAAATTGAAGCTAATGCTAAATTTCTCATGACTACTCCTTTCTTAAAAGATAACTATAGTTTACCTTTATGAAAAAGCTAAGTCAAGAGTAAAGTTGTTTTATCTTATATAAAGATGCTGATTGTTACATAAGGTAATAAATTATTTACCTTGACCACATTTGCCTGCTTGACATTTCATCACGGGTGCTACTTTTTTAGCATCGCCACATTTTCCGCTATTACATTTTGCTGCTTTGACTGCTTTTTTTGCATCACCGCATTTTCCTGCCTGACATTTCATCGTTTTAGCAGTACCACATTTCCCGCTTTTACATTTCATAGATGCACCGCATTTTTTCATCTGACAGTTTGATTTTAATGTTTTTGCTGTTTTTACCTCTTTTGCTTGATCATTGCATGCTTGAAGTGAAATAGCAGCAAAAGCCAAAAGCGAACTGATAAGTAGAACTTTCCCTGTTTTAAGTAGTGTGTTTGTTGTCATGATGTATCTCCTTAGATTTTTTGTTACAAAAGGATTGTAACAGACAAGTATGTAAAGTATGTGTAGTTTACATTTTCCCTACACAGATACTTGCTATAATCTTGCTATTAGGAGGAAAGATTATGAATAGAAGAATATTTTTAATGTTGGGTAGTTCGGTTACTGTTGCGTCAGCATTTTTTGGATTTTTTGGTGATAAAAAAGAGGATAAATGGCGTGTTTTGCAAAGTGTTCAAAATCATCTTTTCCCAAAACAGGGGGACTTTCCAGATGCTGAGAGTATCTCTTCTGTGAGATATTTAAAGATGGTGAGTCGTGACGATTCTTTTGATCAAAAAGATTTGGAGTTTATTTTTGAAGGGCTTAATGTTTTACAAGATAAAGGCTGGAAAACGATGTTAGCGCATGATAAGAAAGAGAAGATATTAGAAACTTTTGCACAAACAAACTTCGGTGAAAATTGGATTTCTACAGTTTTGAACTATACTTTGGAAGCTGTTTTGAGTGATCCTATTTATGGTGGAAATAGCCACCAAAAGGGTTGGCAGAGTCTTGAACATCATCCCGGTATTCCTAGACCAAAAGTGCCTTTTGGGAGACTCTCATGAAGTATGATGTATGTATCATCGGTAGTGGTGCAGGTGCAGGGCCGATTGCGTATGAGTTGAGTAAAGCAGGGAAGAAAGTAGTGATTTTGGAAAAGGGTGATTTTTACAAAGAGAAAAATTTTTCAAAAGATGAGATAGCGTATTGCCGTCGTTCTATCGTAACACCGAAATTGACAGATGAATATCACATGATCGAAGATAAAGAAGAGGGAAAATGGGTCGCTACCCCTACGTATGAACTAGGATGGGATTTTTGGAATGGCAATATCGTTGGTGGTTCTTCTAATTTTATGAGTGGTTTTTTTCATCGTTTACATCCCAAAGATTTTAAACTTAAAAGTGAGTTTGGTGAGATAGATGGAGCAAATGTTGTTGATTGGCCAATTACCTATGAAGAGATGGAGCCTTACTATACCAAAGTAGAAAAAGTTGTTGGCGTAAGTGGTCAAGTAACACCCTATAAATATCAAGAGCCTAGATCAACCAAAGATTTTCCATATCCTCCAACACAAGAACAACCTGTTTCTAAATTGATAGATCAAACGTGTAAAGCCCTTGGAATCACTTCTGTCAAAACACCAAGAGCGATCATGAGTGTGCCTAAAGGTGATCGAAATGCTTGTTATTACTCTAACTATTGTGGTAGTTATGGGTGTAGTAGTGGAGCAAAAGGAAGTGCAAGAGCAGCACTTTTACAACCAGCTCTTAAAAGTGGCAATCTTACTATAAAAATAAAACATCATGTGAAAACTCTCAAAGTAGATGAAAAAGGTAAAATAAGTGCAGCCGTTTGTCTCCATGAAGATAAAGAGGTTGAGATAGAAGCCAATCTTTTTGTAGTTGCTGCACAGGCGATGGAGACAAGTAGATTATTGTTAAATTCAAAATCCAAAAAGTTTCCAAATGGTTTAGCAAACAATAGTGGGAACGTTGGTAAAAATATGCTTTTTTCTGCCGGTGGCGTTGTCAGTGGGGATATCGATGAAAAGATATTACCGCATGAAGCACTTTTTACAGAGGGACTTTTTGTAAATCGTACCATCAAAGATTGGTACTTTATAGATGGAAAAACCAAAGGAGGCATCAGTGAAGCTTTGTTTGAGCATGCCAATCCTATCGTCAAAGCAAATCGCACAAAGTGGGCTGAAGATGGTACTATCCTTTGGGGTGAAAAACTGCAACAAAAACTTTTGGAGCGTTTTACCAAAAAACGAAATCTTCAATTTGAAATCTTTAATGATTGGTTACCCAATGATGACTGTTTTGTCAGCGTCGATGAAAACCACAAAGATAAGTACAGTATGCCTGTTGCAAAGTTACGCATAGGTTCACATCCTCAAAATGAAAAGATTGGTAATATACTGGCGCAAAAGACCATAAAAGTTTTAGAAAAAATAGGTGCAAGCAATATCAAAAGCTCTATAGGACCTTATCCGCCACAAAATCTCCAAGCAGGTGGATGTCGCTTTGGTAACGATCCAAAAACTTCAGTTCTCGATAAAAACTGTAAAGCCCATGAAGTAGAAAATCTCTATGTGAGTGATGGGTCATTTATGCCAACAGGAGGTAGTGTGCCTTATACATGGACGATTTATGCAAATGCTTTTCGGGTAGCGGATGTGATAAAAAAAGTGTTGTTTTAGAAATTCGACATCTTTTTGGATGTCGAATTATCTATCTTAAAAAGTACTTACGATAAGTTTCGTAACCACAAATCCGCCCAGAACCAACCACATGAACATAACGCCAGCAGTATATAGTGGTGCAAGACCTAAGCCTTTAAATTTTGCAAAAATTGTACCCATACCAAGTGCCGTCATCGCCATTGTTAGTAAAAAAGTATCAATTTGATTGATCACGTGTACGATATTGTGAGGTACTAATTGTAAAGAGTTAAATCCAGCCATTGCGATGAAATAAACCGCAAACCAAGGGATTACAAGTTTTACAGCACTGCCTTGTGTACCATTCTTTTTGGCTTGAAATGAAAGATACAATCCAAGTATGATCAACATCGGAGCGATCATAATAACCCTTGTCATCTTGACAATAACTGCTGAGTTTGCCATATCTTGAGGTGCACCCAATATCGATGCTGGAACAGCAACAACTTGTGCTACTTCATGAATCGTTCCACCTGCATAGATACCAAACTGTTGAGGTGTTAAGTGTAAAAAGCCAGTAGCTGGTTGGATGATTGATGCATAAAGTACCGGGTACAAGAACATTGAGATTGTACCAAAAAGTACAACCATAGAAACAGCAACTGCGGTTTTATGACCCTCTGCTTTGAGTACAGGTTCTGTTGCAAGTACAGCTGCTGCACCACATACGGCTGCACCAGAAGCGGTTAACATAGCGGTATCTTTTTCCATTTTGAAGATTTTATGACCAATGTAACTACCTAGTAAAAATGTAGTACTAAGCATGATTAAAGAGACTAGAAATCCTTCGAGACCAACATCCATGATTTGTTGAAATGTGATACGAAAGCCATAAAAAACGATTGCAAAACGTAATATTTTTTTCCCTGAAAAAGTGATACCTGTTTCCCACTCTTTTGGAAGGTGGTTATGTAAAGTATTTGCATAAAAGATACCCATTACGATACCGATAACCAGTGGTGAAATACCCAGATTTTTGATAAAACCAATATCTGCAATCATCGTTGCAGCTGCTGCAAAGATTGCGACAAAGATGATACCGCTGAGTGTTCCTTTTCGATTTTGAGGTGAAAATGCCATTAAAGCTCCTAATATAAAATTTTCGTATATTACAATAAAATATTTGTTTTGTAAAATAAATAAAACTTGATATAATAATTGAAAATATCAATAACAATACACTTCGAGGAGTAGATGTGACATTTCGTGAACTTGAACTCTTTTATTATCTATGTGAAAATCCACATGTTTCGCAATTGGCAAAAAAAATATCGATGAGTCAATCTGCTATCTCTCTTGCGATTAAATCTTTGGAAAAAAAACTCCAAGAGCCCTTATTTGATCGTATTGGAAAGAAGTTGATACTAAATGAGAGAGGTAGACTTTTTCAACAAAAAACATATCAACATTTCTTAGCGCTTCAAGATGCACAAAATATTTTTAAAGAAGATAAACTCTCTGGTATCCTTAAAATTGCATCAAGTAAAACAGTTGGAAATTTTATTATTCCGGAGCTTGTATTTGATTTTATGGTAGATAATCCAAAGATCGTCATAAAAAAAGATATTCAAAATTCTGCTCAGATTATAGAATTAGTCCGTGAAGGTGCTATTGATATGGGTATTATTGAGACCGAATCTCATGTATCTCAGGTTGTTAAAGAAGAATTAGGATGTGATACACTGGTACTTGTTTCTAGTGATAGAACACTACAAGGCAAAGCGTATTATATCGATCAATTTTTTGATAAAAGATGGTTGTTACGAGAACAAGGCTCTGGAACGAGGGAGTTGTTCTTAGAAACGATTGGACAAATGGCAAAAGATCTTGATATTTTTATGGAGTTTACTGAGTTTGAAGAGATGAAAATGGTTTTAGAAAAGCATCAAGAAACGATTGCATGTATTTCCCGATTTGCTGTTTTAAAGGAACTTCAAAGAGGTGAACTTTTTGAGGTAGGATTAAAAAATATTAATTTTAAACGTAAGCTCTATCTGATTTACAATAAAGAAAAATATAAAAGTAATCTTTTTTATTCATTTTATAATTTTATAAAGAAAGAATTTGAAAAGGTGAATTGTTAAAACATCTTTTTCTATTTATAATAGAAGATCATGCTAAAATAGTCCAAATATATTTTAAGGAGTAAGAAAATGAAAAAAGTTGTTTTATTAGCTAGTGCTGTTGTTGTCTTGTTTATGACGGGTTGTACACAAGAGACACAAAATAAACTGGGGCGTGCTATACAGAATTGGACAGGTACAAATGGGATTTTAGAGGTTTATGCTGGCAATAAATTGGTAAAACGATTTATCAAAATCGATAAGATGTCTACAGCTACAAGTACTGATGGTGATACAGATAGACCTTATCGTTTTGGATATGGCGTACTTGATGAAAATGATAATGGAGTTGTTGACAAAGGTGAGAAAAGAGTTTATTTTGAGGTGAGTGATTATTCTACTTCATATGTTTTTTATGAAAATCCACATCACTAGGTTCTTAAATGGATTTAATTCCTTTATTTGATAAATTGCTTCGATATCGATCTATTACACCTGATGATGATGGTGCGATGGATTTTATCGAAGGCTATCTTGATGATTTTGAAACCATTTATATAGAAAAAGAAGGTGTTAAAAACCTCTTCATGTACAAAAGATTTGGCTTAGGAGATCATCTTTGTTTTGCTGGTCATATCGATGTTGTACCTCCTGGTGATGGTTGGGAAAGTGAACCTTTTGAACCACTTCATAAAGATGGTTATATCTATGCCCGTGGAACACAGGATATGAAGAGTGGGGTAGTGGCATTTTTAAAAGCTTGTAAAGATACCAGTGATTTTAAGGGTACACTTTCAGTTTTGTTGACAAGCGATGAAGAAGGTGATGCCAAATATGGCACTATTGAGATGATCAAGAAGTTGGATTCGCTTGGGTTCTTGCCCGATTTTGTTATCGTTGCAGAACCTACATGCGAAAAGGTGTTTGGAGATGCAATTAAGATAGGGCGACGTGGTTCGATCAATGGTGTTATCGAAAAGATAGGTATGCAAGGACATGTCGCTTATCCTGAAAAAGCAAAAAACCCTATCCATAAAGTTGCACAGGTATTGCCTCATATGGCAGGGGTCAATCTCGATGAAGGGGATGAAAATTTTGCACCGAGTCAGTTTGTGATTACCGATATCCGTGCGGGTATGGAAGTGACCAATGTTACACCGGGTAAACTCAAAATGATGTTTAATGTCCGAAACTCCACAAAAACAACCAAAGAAGATGTAGAAACGTTTGTACATGAGTATTTTAAGGAGATGGATTATACACTGGTACTCAATCAGAGTGCTAAACCATTTGTTACCAATCGAAACTCAAAAGTGGTACAAAAAATGCTTATAGCTATCAAAGATGTTACTGGAATAGATACAAAACTTTCTACAGCCGGTGGCACGAGTGATGCGCGTTTTTTTGGTGAGTATGGTATAGATACGGTAGAGTTTGGTGTGCTTAATGACACGATTCATGCTCCCAATGAGCGAACATCTGAAGCTGAGGTAGAAGCACTGTATAAAGTGTTTTTCAAACTAATACAGAGATTTTAAAGGATGTTGTATGATAAAAAATGAACTCTTCTTTCTCAAAGAAGCGAGTGAGCAAGAAGTTGAAAATGCGTATGATGCACTTTTCAAAGAGATGGATAGTGAAAGTATAGGTTATTATATATTGCCAGAGTCAGATATGATTCTAAAGATCGAAGCTTTTATCGATAGTTATGATTTTAAAGCAAAAGGTATCAAAAATATCGTTGTGATCGGTATCGGTGGTTCATCGCTTGGTACACGGGCGATAGATACACTGCTTTCTCATACGCCTCAGAGAAATAGTAGAAAGCTTATATTTATGGAAAATGTTGATCCCGTTGAAATAGAGCGTAATCTCAAAGATCTTGTTTATGAAGAGAGCTTTTTTATCATGATTTCAAAATCAGGTGGAACAATCGAAACAACTTCTCATGTCAAATATATCATAGATCGTTTTGATGCTCCTGTAGATAGTGAACGTTTTAGAGACCATTTTGCATTTATCACAGATGAAGGATCACCATTAGATGCGTTTGGAGAAAAATGTGATGTACCATGTTTCCATATCCCGCAGAATGTAGGGGGAAGATTTTCTGTGCTTTCAGCAGTAGGGTTGTTGCCTTTGACGCTTTTGGGATATGATACCAGAGCACTTTTAGCAGGTGCAAAAGTTTACAAAGAGACATTTTTCGCAAAACAAGAGAGTGCATTGGTGCAAAAAGCGTATTATTATGCAAGGCATAGTAAAGATTTTCCGATCAATGTACTCTTTTCCTACTCGAGTGCTTTTAGTGCGTTCAATGATTGGTATGTGCAGCTTTGGGGTGAGTCACTTGGTAAGATCGATCAAACAGGTGCAAGTGTAGGTATGACACCTGTTGGGATTATCGGTTCTATCGATCAGCACTCTTTTTTACAGCTTTTGATAGAAGGTCCAAAAGATAAGACGGTTACGATGATTAAAATCAAAGATTTTCAAAAGGCAACTGCTATCCCTGATGTAAAATTGCCCCAACTTGAAAAGACTGACTTTATCAATACCCATACGTTCAATGAACTTATCAATGCCCAGTGTGATGCGACTATGCAAAGTATCAAGGATCAGGGAATCAACGTAGATAGTATAGAGATTGAAAAACTTGATACTTATAATGTTGGATATATGATTATGTATTATGAGATTTTGACATCTTTATGTGGTCATTTTTTAGGTGTCAATACCTATGACCAACCGGGCGTGGAGCTTGGTAAAGTGATCTTAAAGGAGAAATTTGCAAAATAATCGCACGGTTATTTTTACAGATTTAGATGGGAGTTTGCTAAATCATGGAGATTATAGTTTTTTAGAAGCACTTCCTATGTTAGAAAAGATCAAAAAAGAGCATATTGATCTGATATTTACTACTAGTAAAACCAAAAAAGAGTGTGAGCTTTTACAAGAAAAGATGGGAATAGAAGCTCCTTTTATTGTTGAAAATGGTGCTTGTATTTATTATTATGATAATGATTCTTCTGAGTTACTTGGAAGAGCACATGAAGAGATTATCTCTTTTATCGATAAATACAAAGCGCGTTTTGGCATACGGGCGTTTAAAGATAGTAGTATCGAGGATATCGCTTACGCTACGGGTTTTTCTTACCAACAGGCAAAGTTGGCAAAACAAAGATTATTTAGTGAACCATTTTTGATCGAAGATGAAGGAAATATCGAAGTTTTAAAAACCATTGCTGAGCATGAAGGCTTTAAAATCCTTAAAGGTGGCAGATTTTATCATTGTGTCGGGGCAGGGCAAGATAAGGGAATAGCAGTGAAAAGAGCTTTAAAGCGTTATGAAGGATATCGAAGTATCGCACTGGGTGACAATTTTAATGATATTGCAATGCTTGAATCGGTGGATATTCCTATCTTAATTCCACGATTTGAAGGAGATTATATCCCTCTTGATTTACCAAATCTAATAAAAGCACCCTATAAAGGAAGTTTAGGCTGGAATGAAGCCTTAAAACAGGTACTTTGATATGAATCACAAAGCCAATGCCAAAATACTTTTTCAAAAAGGGCTAGAGGCAGTACAACCTCAAAATTTGCTTTATGAACACAAACTTCTTGAAGATAAAAAGATAACACTCCTTGGATCAGGCAAAGCTTCTGTTGAAATGGCAAAAGCGTTTATGGAAAAAAATGCACAACAGGTTAAGAAGGCTTTTGTTGTGTCAAATTATTATGAAGATATTGAGGGTTTAGACGTTTGTGTCAGTTCACATCCAACACCCTCTTTGCGAAGTATCACTTCTGCTAAACGTTTAAGAGAAACACTTTCTAGCTTGGGAGAAGAAGAGGTTTTTGTCTATATGCTCTCAGGTGGTACTTCTGCCATGATTGAAGAGCCAATTGAACCTATAACGATGGAGGAGTTTGAAAAAACAACGGCATTGTTACTGCAAACGCTAGCTTCTATTGATGAAATCAATATTGTGCGTAAGCATCTCTCACTTGTCAAAGGGGGTAGGTTGGGATATTGTACCAAGGCTTTGGGTGTTGTTTTCGTGATCAGTGATGTGATAGGTGATGATCTTGAAGCGATTGGCTCTGCTCCATTGTATTGCGATAGCTCTTCATGTGCAGATGCAAAAGCTATTTTGTTAAAATATGATTTATGGAAAAAAGTTTCCAAAAGTATCCAAAATGTAATCGACGTATGTCATCATGAAAGTCCAAAAGTACCAAATCCCAAGATTAAGCATACGATTGTTGCGTCAAATATCTTATGTTTACAAGCGATACAAAAAGAGGCTTTTGCTATGGGGTATGATGCCAAAATCATAACAGATGAGATATCTGGAAATGTTCGTGATGTTGCAAAAAAGATTCTACAAAATAGTAGAGATTTACAAAGTGACAAACCTTTGTGTTTACTTTTTGGTGGTGAGAGTACTGTGGAGGTTACAGGAAGGGGTAAAGGTGGACGAAATCAGGAACTTTGCCTTTGGGTGCTTAAAGAACTAAAAGAGGATGAAAATATTACGTTTTTGAGTGCTGGAACAGATGGGATAGATGGTATGAGTGATGCTGCCGGTGCGGTGGTAAATAGGGATGATTTACATGA
This sequence comes from Campylobacterales bacterium, assembly GCA_027056215.1. GTDB lineage: Bacteria > Campylobacterota > Campylobacteria > Campylobacterales > QNZT01 > QNZT01. The sequence continues at coordinate 10,438 of JALULO010000266.1, forward strand.
AAATATCAACTATTATTTGCAAAACAACGATTCGTATCATTACCATAAACGCTATAATGGTGCAATTGTCACAGGAAAAAGTGGAACAAATGTGATGGATGTCATGATGGTGATAAAGGAATAAATATGTCAGATTTTTTTCAAAATGGTGTTATAACAACGATACCAAGACTTGGTAGTCGAAGTATCGAAGATATGGAAAAAGAGTTAGTCAAGCTTGCCAAACGACGTAATATGGTTTTAGTGCTTCCTGCCCTTTATAGTGAGTTTGAAACATCTGCTATGAAAACTATTGTAGAAGAACTTCAAAAAGTGAACTATCTTTATCGCATCGTTTTGGGACTCGATGGTGCGACTGAAAAACAGTTTAAATATGTAAAAGATTTTATGTCTACACTGCCTACAAAAGTGGATGTGATCTGGAATGATGGACCTCGTATCAAAGCTTTGAAAGATGAGCTGTCAAATGCAGGATTTGAAAGTACAAATATTCGTGGAAAAGGGCTAAATGTCTGGATGATGTTAGGATATATCTTATCTGATCAAGATGCGTATGCTATCGCTGTTCATGATTGTGATATCGTTAACTATACTAGAGAGATACCTGCAAGACTGTTTTATCCCATTATCCACCCTGGTTTTGATTTTGAGTTTAACAAAGGTTTTTATGCAAGAGTCACAGATAAAGTACATGGACGTGCGACGCGGCTTTTTTATACACCGCTTTTAAAATCGTTAGAGCGTATCTTTGGGAAAAATAGATATCTTGATTATATGGGTAGTTTTCGGTATGCGCTTTCAGGAGAGTTCGCATTTATTCGTACTCTTGCACGAGGTATTCGTATCTCTCCTACTTGGGGATTGGAAGTTTCTACACTGAGTGAAGTGTATAAAAATACCTCAAAAAAGAGGATTTGTCAGTCAGAAATCATGTCTACATATGAACATAAACATCAAGATTTAGGAGCAGAAGCAGCGGGTGGTGTTTCAAAAATGACCAAAGAAATAGCTGAGACGATTTTCAGGATCATGAGTCAAATGGGTGTTACATTTTCGAGTGCAAAATTTAATGCTCTTTTGACAACTTACTATGAAGAAGCCCAACGTGCTATCGCCCAGTATAGTGTTATTTCTGAGGTAAATGGACTTTGTTACGATAGACAAAAAGAGTTAGAAGCTATCAAAGAGTTTACCCAAGCTTTAAGAGTTGCAAATGAAGAATTTAACCGTGATCCTATGGGTATACCTTCGCTTTCTGCTTGGACAGCAGTACGTTCAGTTTTACCAAATTTTACGTATAAATTTAATGAAGCAGTTAGGTTGGATAATGCCTGAATCGTTAACAGAAATTTTTGTAAGACTTGTAACATTGTATGGGAAAGATGATGCTAAATTAGCCTTAGAAAAGATAAAAAGTTTGGTTGAAAATTATCGTCACAAAATCACACATGTGCCCTATAAGTTGAGTCAGGAAGATATGATTTTGATTACCTATGGAGATCAGGTTGTACGTGTGGATGAAGAGCCTTTGGTAACATTAAAATACTTTTTAGATTCTCATGTAAAAGATGTGATAAATACAGTGCATATACTACCTTTTTATCCTTATTCTTCAGACGATGGATTTTCCGTGATTGATTATAAAGATGTATCTCCGCGTATGGGATCATGGAGAGATATTCAAGCACTTCGTGGAGAATATCGTTTGATGTTTGATGGTGTGATCAATCATATTTCACAGTATTCTTATTGGTTTAAAAGTTTTTTAGAAAATGAGGAAAAATATAAGAATTTTTTTATTGATATGGACCCTTCAACTGATTTGTCAAAAGTTGTGCGACCTCGTACGTTGCCATTGTTGCATGAATATCAAGATAGTGAAGAAAAAATACGTTACATCTGGACAACTTTTAGTAAAGATCAAGTTGATCTTAATTATGCAAATTATAAAGTTTTACTAGCTGTTTTGGATGCATTGTTTTTTTATGTACAACAAGGTGCAACGATTCTTAGACTTGATGCGATCGCGTTTGTATGGAAAGAGATAGGAACAAATTGTATACATTTGCCCCAGACACATGAACTGATACAATTAATGTGTGAAGTGTTACATCTTGTTTCTCCTGAGTTAATCATCATTACTGAAACAAATGTTCCACATACTGAAAATATTTCTTATTTTGGAAATGGCAGAAATGAAGCACAGATGGTTTATAACTTTGCACTTCCTCCACTTCTGGCTCATACTATTTTAAAAGAGGATACAAGCGTACTTACAAAATGGGCACAAGAGCTCTCTTTACCAAGCAATCAGGTTTGTTTTTTTAACTTTACAGCAAGCCATGATGGGTGCGGCTTGAGACCGGTTAGTGAATTGTTAACAAAAAGTGATGTAGACGATTTGATACAAATTGTTGAGAAACGAGGTGGTTTTGTATCGTACCGAGCAACTAAAGAAGGAAGTAGAAGTCCTTATGAATTAAATGCTAGCTATATTGATATTATTTCGGATTCAAAAGAGAGTAATCATATACGTGCAAAAAAGATGTTGTTGACTCAGTCAGTAGCTTTAGTTATGCCTGGGGTTCCTGGAATTTATTTTCATTCACTTGTTGGATCACAAAGTGATACAGATGCGGTTAGGAAAACTGCTATTTACCGTTCTATTAATAGAGAAAAGTTAAACTATGTATTTCTTTGTGAAGAATTGAATGAACCTGGAAATTTACGTGCAATGATTTATCGTAGTTATAAAAAACTACTTTCCATTCGTAGACGTGAAAAAGTATTTTATCCATATTCTGGATTTTCATTTCCTGATTTTGGTAAAGATGTCTTCGCTATTCAAAGAGAGTGTAAAGAGACAGAAGAAAATTTTTTGGCATTGCATAATTTTTCTAACAAGACGATATTATGTAATATATCAAATTTTAAGATATCATATGCCATTGAATTAATATCGTATAAAGTAATTGCAAATGATTATATTGAAATATTGCCTTATGATATAAAGTGGATCAAATATAAGAAGGAAGAAAATGAAAATCAGTAAATGCTTATTTCCTGCGGCTGGTTATGGCACAAGGTTCTTACCCGTAACAAAAGCGATGCCTAAAGAGATGTTACCTATTTTAACAAAGCCATTGATTCAGTATGGTGTAGAAGAAGCGGTAGAAGCTGGTTTGGATACAATGGCGATTATCACAGGTCGTGGTAAAAGAGCAATAGAAGATCATTTTGATATATCATATGAATTAGAGCATCAAATCAAAGGAAGTTCAAAAGAGCATTTACTAGATGAGATTCGTTCATTGATCTCAAAATGTACATTTACCTATACACGTCAGATTGAGATGAAAGGTCTTGGTGATGCGATATTTAAAGGAAAAGTTTTAATAGGTCGTGAACCTTTTGCCGTGATCTTGGCCGATGATTTATGTATCAATGAAGATGGAAATGGTGTACTTTCTCAAATGATTACACTTTACCAAAAATACAAATGTTCTATTGTCGCTATCATGGAAGTACCAAAAGAAGAGACATATAAATATGGGGTTATTGAAGGTAAAGAGATTGAAGATGGTGTTTATATGGTTTCAAATATGGTAGAAAAACCTGAGCCGAGTGAAGCTCCGTCAAATCTTGCTATCATCGGTCGCTATATCTTAACTCCTGATATTTTTGATATCATCAATAAAACTAAACCTGGGAAAAATGGGGAAATACAAATCACAGATGCGTTGATGTCAATGGCGCAAAAAGGGATGGTACTAGCTTGTAGATTTAAAGGAAAAAGATTTGATTGCGGAAGTGTAGATGGCTATGTAGAAGCGACAAATCATTTATATGCTTTAGAAAAAGATAAGCACATATAAAACGAAGATATCATAAAAATGGTATCTTCGTTTTTTTGTTAAGGTTAAAATTTATACTCGGCACCAAAAGTTAGGTGATCGATATCATCTTCAAATTTGGTATAGTTTGTGTAGATTTTATAATTTTTACTCACATCATATGCTAGTCCAATACCACCACTCACTGCTAAATCTTTTTTATTGGTTCCAACAGCCATAAGAGATTCATCATTTGTATGAATTCCTAAAGTGGATTTAATACTTTCATAAACGAGACCAATCCTTGGCTTAATGCTTAATTTATTGATTTTCCAAATATATGCACCATATAAACCAAGTGACCAAAAATCTATATCATGCGTTTGACCATTAAACTTTGCTTCAGGTTTACTCACACTAACAGCACCTTCAACTTCGATAGACATATCACTATAAATATCTTTCCCAGCATTAAGTACTAATGCAGCGCCTTGATCAAATTTATCATTTTTAACATCTTGTAATGCTAATCCTACGCTAACATAGTCAATATAACTTTCCTGATTATTTTGACCAGCGTACATAGTTATGTTAAATATTAAACTAATAATGAATGCGGTGATTAATTTAGTCATAACAAACTCCTTTAAGTATCTAATACTTATTATATATAAATAAGTTTAAAACAATATTTAATATGAGCATAATTCGGTTATCTTAAACATTCTAAATGCTAATATATATTTAGTTATAATTATAACATATAAAATCTGTATAAAAGGATATCAAGATGAAGATTGTTACTACCAATAATGCTCCTGCTGCTATAGGACCATATTCACAGGCGATTAAAGCAGGTGGATTAATTTTTACATCGGGACAAATTCCGTTAACGCCTGATGGAAAATTGGTTGACGGGGATATCCATGATCAAACCAGACAAATTTTAATCAATTTAAACCATGTATTAGAAGCTGCAGGTAGTTCTTTGCAGCAAATTGTTAAAACAACTATCTATTTGACAGATATGGATGATTTTATTGCTGTTAATACAGTATATGCTGAATTTTTTGCTGGGTCATTTCCTGCGAGAAGTACTGTATCGGTCAAGTGTTTACCAAAAAATGTAAATATTGAGATAGACGCAATTGCCTTGGCTAGTGATCAGGAATATCATTTTTAATCAATTTTTAATAATCTGTTGGGTATAATCGCCGTTCAAAATTTTAAACAAGGACATACAATGTATGCTATCATCAAATGCGGCGGAAAGCAGTATAAAGTTCAAGAGGGAGATTATTTAAATCTCGATAAACTTGGCGCTTCCCCGAAAGAGAAAATCACTCTTACAGAAGTTCTGGCTGTTAATGGCGGTGAACTTAAGATAGGTACACCTTTTGTAGAAGGTGCTAAAGTTGAGTTAGAAGTAGTGGCGGAGGGTAAAGACAAAAAAGTCATTATCTATAAAAAGAGAAGAAGAAAAGATTCTAAACTGAAAAAAGGTTTTAGAAGAGAATATACAAGAGTCAAAGTGACTGCTATTTCTGCTTAATTTTTAGTATTTTAACAATAATTAAAAAAGGGGCTTGAAGATTTTTCTTCAAGCCCCTTTTTTGTTTTCTATACAGAGCAGAATTTCTCTGCCCTTGTTTTGTACTATAACTCTTCCGCGTGTTTTGCAAGGTACTCTGCAACACCTTCAGTATCAGCTTTCATCCCTTCATCCCCTTTATGCCAACCTGCTGCACATACTTCACCATGTTCATCTGTAAACAACATAGCGTCAACCATTCTAAGCATTTCATCTATATTTCTACCAAGTGGAAGATCATTGATAACAGCGTGTCTTACGATTTTGTTTTTGTCTATTAAAAAAGAACCTCTTAGTGCAACACTTTTGTTAAAAAGGACATCATATTTTTTAGAGATTTTTTTGGTAAGATCTGCAACTAATGGATATCTTACTTGACCTATACCACCTTCATTTACCGGTGTATTTTTCCATGCAAAGTGTGAGAATTGGCTATCGATTGAACAACCGATTACTTCAATGCCTCTTGCTTTAAACTCATCCAATCTATGATCAAATGCAATGATTTCAGATGGGCAAACAAATGTAAAATCAAGTGGATAGAAAAACAGAACGGCTCCATTTTCACCGAGATTATCATAAAGTTCAAAATCATCAACGATTGTATTGTCTCCGAGAACTGTAGTGGCTGTAAAGTTAGGTGCTTTATTTGTAACTAACATAATAGATTCCTTATTGTAAATTTTATTTAAAGAAAAATATTATCTCATATTTGCTTAAAAATTGATAAGATGATGAAGCTATGTTGTGATACAAGAATTTTTTGCTACAATTATGTCGATTTTATTATAAATATTTTAGGAAACAAATTATGTTAAAAAATTTTTTATTTACAAGTGAGTCTGTGACGGAGGGTCATCCTGATAAAATGGCAGATCAAATCAGCGATGCTATTTTGGATTATATAATCCAAAGAGACCCAAATGCAAGAGTTGCATGTGAGACATTACTCTCAAATGGGTTTTGTGTGATTGCAGGGGAGCTAAAAACAACAACGTATGCGCCTATGCAAGACATTGCTCGTGAAGTTGTTCGTGAGATTGGATACACAGATGCCCAGTTTGGATTTGACTATAGAAGTGCCGGTGTCTTAAATGGTGTTGGTGAGCAAAGTGTAGATATCAATCAGGGTGTTGATCAAGCTGATGGTGAGATTGGTGCGGGAGATCAAGGACTTATGTTTGGTTATGCTTGTAAAGAGACAGATGTTTTGATGCCTCTTCCAATCAACATGGCACATAAGTTAACGCAAAGTTTAGCTGAAGCACGAAAAAATGGTGTTATCCCATTTTTAAGACCTGATGGTAAAGCACAAGTTAGTATACGTTATGAAAATGGTTTACCTGTGGAAGTTGATACTATTGTGGTTTCGACACAACATTCACCTGATGTTGATCAAAAAACATTACGCGAAGCTGTTATTGAAGAGATTATCATGAAAAATATTCCACAAGGGATCAAAGCAGATAACGTTAAATACCATATCAATCCGACTGGAAGATTTGTGATAGGTGGACCTCAAGGAGATGCCGGTTTAACGGGTCGTAAGATTATAGTTGATACATATGGTGGAAGTTGTCCTCATGGTGGTGGTGCATTTAGTGGCAAAGATCCATCAAAAGTAGATAGAAGTGCAGCATATATGGCAAGATATATTGCTAAAAATTTAGTGGCGGCTGATATATGTGATAAAGCTACGATTCAATTGGCTTATGCGATTGGAGTTGTTGAACCCGTTTCTATACTTGTTGATACACACAATACTGCAAAAGTAGATGAGCAAAAACTAGAATCATGTGTACGCGAGATTTTTCTATTGACACCTAAAGGGATAATTGAAAGTCTTGATTTATTAAAGCCTATTTATAAAAAGACTGCTGCCTATGGACATTTTGGTAGAGAACTTGATACGTTTAGTTGGGAAAAAACTGATAAAGTGTCACAAATCAGAGATTATTTTAATCTGTAACTTATTATAATCTTTTATTTTAGAAATTTTTTATATTTCATATGTTATAGTTTAAATCAACTTATTTAAGTGAAGGAGAAAGAATATGGCAGTAACTATTACAGATACTTGTATTAATTGTGGTGCGTGCATCGATGAATGTCCAGTTGAAGCTATCGTTGATGATGAGGATAACCCAACTGGTGAAGAGATATACTATGTATACAGTGACAAATGTGTTGAATGTGTGAGTTATCATGATACACCTGCTTGTGCTGAAGCATGTCCAACAGAGGGATGTATTGTATGGGGTGCGTGTGATGACGGTATGACATGTTCAACTGATAGAGGTACGCAAGGCGAACCTGTTATTGAAGATTAATACGATTCATTTTATATAAAATGGAGAGCCTATGATAATATCATCGACTCTCCAATCCCCTTTTTTTCCTACTTTCAACTTTATTATAGATTTCATTTGATATACTCTCAGCCTTTATTTTAAGATTAAAAATAGCTTTGGAGAAAATATTATGGAACAAACACTATCAATCATCAAGCCAGATGCCGTTAAAAAGGGTGTTATCGGAAAGATAATCGACAGATTTGAGAGCAATGGGCTTCGTATCGCTGCTATGAAAAAAATACAATTAGACGATGCAAAAGCAGGTGGATTTTATGCTGAACATAAAGAGAGACCATTTTTTGGTGATCTAGTAGCATTTATGACAAGTGGTCCAGTTGTAGTTATGGTTCTTGAAGGTGACAATGCGATTGCTAAGAACAGAGATCTTATGGGTGCAACAAATCCAAAAGAAGCAAAAGAGGGAACAATTAGAGCAGATTTTGCTGAGAGTATTGATGCTAATGCCGTACATGGAAGTGATTCGGCACAAAGTGCGCAAAGAGAAATAAAGTATTTCTTTAGCGATAATGAGGTATTATAAGAGATTGTAAAATAATATTATGAAAATAGAGTTTAGAAAAATTTCTGGCGCAGCTGCTCCATTTGAGATGAATAATGAGTTGTTTTTGTGTCAAGGTAGTTTTAAAAAGCTTTCTCAACGATTAGTTGATCTGAATTTTCATTTAAAATCGGATATATCGCTTATATGTGATCGCTGTGGTGATTCATATGTAGATCATATTGATGATAAAATGCATCTCAAAGTTTATGATGGAAACTTTGAAGGTGATGATTTAGATATGATAGAATGTCATGATCATTTTGTTGATTTTGATGCAATCATATCAGGAGAAATAGAAGCAATAAAAAGTGATTATCACTATTGCAAAAACTGTAAAGAAATACAAGGAGAATAATTATGGCAGTACCTAAGAGACGTGTAAGTAAAACAAGAGCGGCAAAGAGAAGAACACATTATAAATTAACTTTACCAAGACCGGTAAAAGATGCTGATGGAACATGGAGAATGCCTCATCGTGTCAACAAAACTACAGGTGAATATAAAGCATAAGTTTAACGATGTATAAAATAGCAATAGATGCAATGGGTGGTGATTATGGATCATTGCCCAATGTTACAGGAACCATATTAGCATTAAAGAAAAGTAGAAAAAAATTTAATGCTATTCTTGTGGGAAATCCAGCAACGTTTACGCATAAAATACCCAGAAAACTTGCCAAGTATATTGATATTGTTGAATGTTTAGATGTTTTTGGGATGGAAGAAAGTGCGACCGATGTTTTGAAACGTAAAGAATCAACTATTTATAAAGTAGTGGAACTTGTTAAAAATGGTGATGCTCAAGCACTTGTTTCTGCCGGGCACAGTGGGGCAACTATGAGTTTAGCGACACTTCGTATAGGTCGTGTTAATGGTGTACAGCGTCCTGCTATCGCAACTTTGATGCCTACAAATACAGGTGGAAAAAGTTTGGTTTTGGATGTAGGAGCAAATACAGATTGTAAGCCAGAACATTTGTTTCAGTTTGCTATCCTTGGTGAAGCTTATGCAAGAGATGTTTTAAAAGTTCCAGATCCAAGAGTTGGTCTTTTATCAAATGGTGAAGAAGAGTCAAAAGGTAATGAACTTACAAAAGGTGCATATCAACTATTGCGGCAGATGGATGCATTTCAAGGTAATGTTGAGGGTAATGATATCTTCAATAATAGCGTAGATGTTATCGTTTGTGATGGTTTTACTGGAAATATTTTGTTAAAAACAAGTGAAGGTGTTGCAAGTTCAATTTCAAAGTTGATTAAAATGAATATTAAACGCTCACCTACTGCACTAACAGGTGCTTTATTGATGCGACGAGTGTTTAAGTTATTAAAAAAACAAACTGATTATGCTGAGTATGGTGGTGCTCCGCTATTGGGTGTCAATAAAGCAACTATTATTTGCCATGGAAAGAGTAATCATATTGCTATAAAAAATGCAATTTTTCAAGCAATATCTTTTATTGAATCTGATGTAAATCAAGATATCGAAAAAAGTATTGCATCATATAAAATTGATTAAAAAAAGGATTTTCATTGTTCGCTTCATTTAAATCTGTTGGTGCTTATGTTCCATCAAAAACATTATCAAATAAAGATTTGGAAAAGATTGTTGATACGACAGATGAGTGGATCTTGCAGCGTACAGGTATCGCAAATCGGCATATTGCAGATGATAATGAATCAACAAGTGATTTAGCCTATAAAGCAGCAAAACAAGCTATACAAAGAAGTGGTTTAAAATCTAGTGAAATTGATGCAATTATATGTGCTACAATAACACCTGACTTTTTTTGTATGCCGTCAACTGCGTGTGTTGTGGCAGATAAACTAGGTATCAAGTATGCAAC
>JALULO010000267.1 GCA_027056215.1 Campylobacterales bacterium
GCATAATATATAGCTGCCAATATACCCATCCATAGTCTTAAAGAAAAAAATGCAGTAATCATATAGTAGATTCTATAGTTTTTTGAAGATAGTATCCTAGCAATCAGTATAGTGCTGAAAAATATAATCATGAGAATTTGGATTGACACTAATCAAAGTCCTTTTTAAGCTGTTCCAAAATCTCAAATGCTTTTAATATCTCATGTTTAGAAACAGAAAAAGTTTTGAGTGTATTTTTGAGCTGTGTAGAAGAAATGCCTTCTGTTCTGTCCAGATAGACAACGTCACAATACTCTTTTAGAAAATCAAATTTTCCTTCCCAGTCATTGCCTATGGCAAAGACATCTACATGATGTTTTTGTACGTCAAGAATCTTTTGCTCCCAGTCATTTTCGGGGATGACCATGTCCACACACTTGATGTTTTCAACTATTTCAGCACGCTGCGCATAGGGGATAATGGTCTTTTTCCCTTTAAGTGCATTGAACTCATCTGTAGAAACTGCAACTATTAGTTTATCTCCCAAAGACTTTAACCGCTGAAGTAGCTTGAGATGACCAATGTGAAACAAGTCAAATGTACCGTAGGTGATTATTGTTTTTGCCATAGCGCTTTCCTTTTAACCCAATATAATCTGATACTAAAAACCAATACTTCTGTTGCAATCACAAGTAGTGCAACATTGTAAATAGAGACTTGTTTAAGAAGTATAAGCATCCCTAGACCTAACAAGTGAAAAATTGAACCGTATATGACACTCATATTGGCATATTTTGCATATCCCAGTGCTGCTAGAAATGGATACCCAAGCAATATGGAGGGCACCACAACAATAGCTGCTATAAGCAATATGTGAAAGACATGGAGCGATTCTTCCCCTATGGCTTCTGTAAACAGTAGGTCAAAAATGTATTGACCAATAAAAAACAGTAAAATTATACCCAAAATATTGACAAGAACTGAGAGTGTAAAGATTTTTTTAAACAGTGGAATATTTTTGTGTTTTGCCACATAGGGGTAGAGTGCTTGAACAATAGGTTGATACACTTGCTGCATAGCCTGATAGAGTTTTTCAGCTATAGAATAGTACCCAACCATAGTGTTGTTGGTGAAGATCCCCAAGATAAAAGCATTGGCAGAAGTGTACAGAGTTAAAGAGAGTCTTGACCAAAAAAACTGAGCACTTTCAAAAAAATAATGTTTGAGCGTACTGATGTCGCAGAATATAAAAGATTGATTAAAGTTTTTATGTATGATTCTTAATGAAAATAGCGCACCTATGATAAACCCCAACCCATTGACTAAGGGTACATAGATGTAGTCACTTTGTTTTTGTATGACAATAAAAACCAGTAATGTAAACAGCACCCTTGATGTGATATTGATGATGGTGATATATTTCATTTTTTCCATACCTTGAAAATACCAGATAGGGAAGAGTGCCTGCCCTACGACCCATAAAAAGGTAAGATAATACAGCCCAGCATCTTTTGAAAATTTATCAAAAGTAAATATAATTAAAGAGAGAATAACTAAAGAAATAATAATCAGAATAAATTTGATTGTCATAACAGCACTAAATATTTCAGTAATTTTTTGTTTATTATCTCTATGCACTGATATGTCTTTGGTTGCAGAAAGGTTAAATCCAAAATCAACAAAGATATTGAAAAAAATGATAAATGCTTGAGCGAACATAACCAAACCAAATTTCTCTGTGCCCAATACACGTACTAAGTAGGGAAGAGTTATAAGGGGTAAAATATATGTAAATATCTGTAATACAGACAGAGAAAAAAAGTTCGACAATAGCTGTTTTTTTTCTTTGGTATTTACTTTATTTTTTATTTTTGTAATCAACGTTTACTGTCCTAAATACCACTGATACATCATCCTTATTCCATCTTCAAGCTCAACATTATGCTTCCATCCAAGTGCATGAAGTTTAGATACATTTGTAAGCTTTTTCATGGTTCCGTCTGGTTTGTCTGTATTAAAGTAAAGTTCACCTTTAAAACCGACAATTCCTTTGATGGTCTCTGCTAACTCTTTAATGGAGATATCAACACCTGTTCCGATATTGATATGCGTGTTACGGATTTCTTTATTTTTGATTTCATTTGGGGTGTATGTAGAATTAGAGCCTTTTTGCAGAGTATATGTATCTTGAAAGTCTCTGTTTTTCATTAAAAATACACAGGCATCAGCCATATCTTCTGACCATAAAAATTCACGCATTGGTTTGCCTGTACCCCAAATCTCAACTTTGTTTTCATCCACTCCGAAGTTGGAAAGATACACTTTGGCTTCATCTATGTTTTTTACGCCAAGATCATGTACAACTTCATCATACTTACCTTCATTGAGAAGTTTGGCACAATGGATTTTTCTGATAAGTGCTGGAAGTACATGGGACTTCTCTAAGTCAAAGTTGTCATTTGGTCCATAGAGGTTCGTAGGCATTACGGAAATAAAATTTGTACCATACTGCAAGTTGTAACTTTCACACATCTTAATACCTGCTATTTTAGCTATGGCATAAGGTTCGTTGGTATATTCCAGTGTATCCGTGAGTAAACAATCTTCGGGCATTGGTTGTGGTGCATTTTTAGGGTAAATACATGTACTTCCTAGGAAAAGTAATTTTTTAACACCATGGACATAACTTTGATGAATGATATTATTCTGAATCTGTAAATTTTCATAAATAAAGTCTGCACGGTAGGTATTGTTAGCAACGATACCACCTACTTTAGCAGCAGCTAAAATAACATATTCTGGTTTTTCCCTATTGAAAAAGTCAGCTACAGCATTTTGATTACACAAATCTAACTCTTGATGTGTTCTAGAGATAAGGTTTGTGTATCCCTTATCCTGTAGATTTTTTACAATAGCAGATCCTACTAGACCTCGGTGTCCAGCAATGTAAATTTTAGCATTTTTATTCATATTTATCACCTAGTACTATGAATTACTCAAAATAATTCATGATGGTATATCCACCATCTTTCAAGTATTGGTCTTTTGTCATAAGTTTTAAATCTGAAGCCATCATGTCATCTACAAGTTCTTTGAGTTGGTATTCTCTTGTCCAACCCAGTTTTTCTTCAGCCTTTGTTGGATCTCCAAGAAGTAAATCAACTTCTGTAGGTCTAAAGTATTTTGGATCAACAGCTACTACTGCTTGACCTATTTCTACTTTGTATTTAGGATTTGTACATGCTGTAACATACCCTTTTTCGTCTACACCTTCACCTTTAAATTCCAGTTCAATCCCAGCATAAGCAAATGCCATACGTACAAAGTCACGTACGGTAGTTGTCTGTCCAGTAGCGATGACCCAGTCTTCCGGTTCATCGGCTTGAAGGATAAGCCACATCATACGCACATAATCTTTCGCATGTCCCCAGTCACGTTTTGCATCTAAGTTACCCAAATAAAGTCTGTCTTGTAGCCCAAGAGCAATCTTTGATGCTGCACGTGTGATTTTACGTGTGACAAAGGTCTCTCCTCTTACTGGAGATTCATGGTTAAATAAAATACCATTACATGCGAACATACCATAAGCTTCTCTGTAGTTGACGGTAATCCAGTACGCATACATTTTAGCCACTGCATAAGGTGAACGTGGATAAAATGGTGTCGTTTCCTTTTGCGGTGTCTCTTGTACTTTACCAAAGAGTTCTGAGGTAGATGCTTGATATATTTTTGTCTTTTTTGTAAGACCTAAGAGTTTTACTGCTTCCAAAATACGTAGTGTACCAGTACCATCTGCATTTGCGACATATTCAGGTGTTTCAAAACTAACAGCTACATGTGACATAGCTGCCAAGTTATAGATTTCATCTGGCTGTACTTCTTGGATAATACGAGTGAGATTCATAGAGTCAGTCATCTCCCCATAATGGAGGATAAAGTTTCTATTCTCAATATGTGGGTCTTGGTAAAGATGATCGATTCTATCTGTATTAAAAAGAGATGATCTTCTTTTTATACCATGAACTTCATAGCCTTTTTTAAGTAAAAATTCTGCTAGATATGATCCATCCTGACCTGTAATCCCTGTGATGAGTGCTATTTTTTTAGACATTTTTTCCCCTTTTATAAAAATAATTTGTCGCTTCTACAAAGCCATCTACAGAACCGCAGTCAAAACGTTTACTTTGAGTCTTAGTGTTAAACGGGTAGTGTGTAGTAGGTGGGGGCATGATTATATATTGATTATTCATTAGAATGCCTTTAAATTTCATTACAAAACAATTTTTTTAATTTTTCCATCAATGCACTATTGACTGATGCAAGTTTTTTGTTTACCAATTCAGAGTTTAGAGTAAAGCATTTATCATACTTAACATAAGACTGTAGTTTTAAATCGCCATTGGCTATATCTGAATTATTTATAGCGTACGATTTTGATTGGGTATTTTTTGAGGTGATTTGAAAACAGACAAAATCATTATATTCATTTTCACTTTTTATGACAAGTACCGGTCTTTTTTTTGATTTAACAAGTGTTGTAAATGGAAAGTCAATAAGAACAATATCTCCTCTTTTATAGATCATTCCACGCCTCATCTTCTTGATTGTTCCACGTGTGTTTCATGGCATCAATCTGAAGTTTTATGAAATCGTATTCAACTTTGTCTTCTTGATTTGAATCAAACTTTATTTTCTCTATCATGACACCTTTTAGACTATGAAGCATTTCCAAGATATTGGCAGTATAATTATCTTTTACCTCAATAGTTATCTTTTGCATTGAAAATCCTTTTTTATCTACATTTTACCATAAAAATAATTTGTAGCCTCAACAAACCCATCCACAGACCCACAGTCAAAACGCTTACCTTTAAACTTATAGGCAATGACATTACCTTGTTTTGCCTGTTCGAGCAGGGCATCGGTAATTTGGATCTCTCCACCTTTACCAGGTTTAGTATTTCTAAGAATTTCAAAAATATCCGGTGTGAGAATGTAGCGACCAATGATTGCCATGTTAGTTGGTGCATCTTTTGGGTCTGGTTTTTCTACCATGTCAGTAACGCGGTAAGTGTCTGTAGTACTATCTACAAGTTCACCAGCAATGACACCATATTTGTTGGTCTCTTCCATAGGTACTTCTTCTATGGCAACGACAGAACATTGGTATTTTTCATAGACTTCTATCATTTGTTTAAGTACCGAACCTTCTTCATGGGTACAAAGGTCATCGGCAAGAAGTACGGCAAAGGGTTCATTGCCTATGAGGGTTTCTCCTGTAAGAATGGCATGACCTAAACCTTTCATCTCTACTTGTCGCGTGTAGGAAAAGGTACAGTTAGTAATCAGTGAACGTATCTCTGAAAGTAGGTTCTCTTTAGAACCACCTTTGATTTGATGTTCTAGTTCATAGGAGATGTCAAAGTGGTCTTCTATGGCACGTTTGCCACGACCGGTAATAATAGCCATGGTATGTATGTCCGCTTCCACGGCTTCTTCCACTCCATACTGGATGAGTGGTTTGGTAAGTATGGGTAACATCTCTTTTGGTGTGGCTTTGGTTGCAGGTAAAAAGCGAGTACCATAGCCTGCTGCGGGGAATAAACATTTTTTGATCATTTTTCAACTTGCTCCCTAAAATTATAGAGATAATTATAGCCAAAGAAACGTTACACAAGCATTACCTAAGAGAGTAAATTTAGTTTTTTCTTTAAAATAATTTTTCCTGCTTCTACACCCGGTTGGTCATAGGTATTGACATCTATGAGCTCACCTACTAAAGAAGTGAGGAGTTCATAGTAATACATCAATGCACCAATGTTACCTTCATTGACTTTAGAAATAGAGATGCTGTCAAGGGGAATATCTTCTTCTAGTAAAGCTTCTATGACAGAGTCACATTGCATA
>JALULO010000268.1:0-395 GCA_027056215.1 Campylobacterales bacterium
TTATAATACATATTTATTGATAGATATAAAAACTTCTCAACAGTTTTTCATGCTTCACATGATAGCCATATATGGTATGTTATCTTATTTTCTTATTGGATTTTATTATAAAGGTTTTATGCAACATAAAAAAATAATTTTTTTTCTATATGTTATTTTAACATTAAATGCATTGATGTATATTGATCCTACTACATATGTTTTAACTCAGGTAAATACAAATATTCAATTATACGGGATATACTTATTTCTCGGTGACTCTTATGCAATAATTGCAATTACCACTTTTATTTTGCTGAAAAACTCTTCTCTTCAACCAATAATATTTCTAACTAGCTTAGTTGCACTATTTGCTCTTAACTCAAGGTCTTCATTATATTTCTTTACTGCAACAA
>JALULO010000268.1:405-5851 GCA_027056215.1 Campylobacterales bacterium
TTTAATGATTTCTAGTAAGAAAAAATTATTTAATTATATATTATTGTTTTTTGTGACAATTATATTGTTTTATGCTTTATACCCAGAGTTATTTTCTAATATTTTAGATTCAAGAATGCTTAGTTTTTTGTTTGGTCAATCAGATAGGTCAGTTGATGCTAGAAATGAATACATGGAAATAGGTATAAAGGGTATTAAAAATTATTGGTTTGAAGGTGATTATGGAGGGGAAGTTTTTTATTTTGGAAAACCTGGAGAACATATTCATAATTATTTAGCACTCTTTAGACAATATGGAATAGTAGCCTTTTTACTATTTTGTATTTCAACATTATTTTTAGTAGATAATATATATAGATGGATAAAAAATTATAAAGTTTATTCAACTGATTATGAAATTTTTATTGTATTAGCAATTTTTTTATTACTAGAAATATTTTTATCTAGAGGTGTTAATTTTCAACAAATTTTCTTTGTAGTAGGAATAAGTGCTTCTTTGCAAAAAAAAGACCCTTGGATATACAAAGAGAGAAAAAAATGAAAATACTATTTACCCAACATGTTTCTGTTCTTGGTGGCTCATCAAGGAGTTTATTGGAATTGATTACTAATCTATCAAGTGATATAGAAGTAGTAGTCTTATGCCCCAAAGGAGAATATGCTGATTTATTAAGAAGCAAAGGTTTTACTGTACATACCATAGTTGGTATGCCACAATTTTCTAATGGACGAATTGCTCCTTATAAAGGTTTTCGTTGGTTAATTTTATTGAGAGAATTTTTTTATCTCCCTTTTTTATTTATCAAGATGCAAGAATTAAAAAAAGAAAATTTTGATATAGTTCACGTTAATGAAATAACCCAAATATATAGCCTTATATTTGCTAAAAAGATTTTAAAAACAAGAACTGTTATACATGTTAGAATCATGATGTCCACAAAGAAAAATTTTAGATATAAATATTTACTAAATATATTTAGTAAATATGCTGATAAAATCATAGCAATAGATGAATCTGTAAAAAGCACCTTAGATGCTTCTTTGGATAGCAAAGTAGTGCATAATGGAATGAGTATTAACAATATAAATCTCAAAGATAAAAAAACAAAGAAATTTACTGTAGGCATAGTTGCTAATTTTCAAAGATATAAAGGGATATTAGAATTTATTGATGCAGCTAATGTTTGTGTAAATGAAAAGAATATGGATATAAATTTTTATATTTTTGGAGCCGAGTATAATTCTACCAAAAGCTTAAAAGAGAAAATATTTCAGTTATTTGGGTTTAGAGAAGATATGGAAGATTTAGTGGAAAAGAAACTTAGAAAATACGCTTTAAAAGAGCATTTACAATTAAAAGGTTATATACATCATGCAGATGACATATATAACAATATCAACCTATTAACTTTCCCTTCTCATTTAAATGCAGTAGGAAGACCAGTTTTTGAGGCTGGATTTTATAGAGTGCCTTCGATTGTTGCGATTCAAAATCCATTTAGCGATACGATTATAGATGGTGTAACTGGTATTTGCATAAAGGAAAAAGATGTGCTTGGCTTGGTAAACGCGATTGAGAAGTTGTATAATAATCAAGGCTTATTAGAGGAGATGGGAGAATCTGCTCAGAAACAAGTTCATACCCTATTTGATAGTAAAAAAAATACTCAACAAATTTATAAAATTTATAAAAATTTATTTACTGATAAATTGGAATAAAATTTGCTATATTACAAAATACTAAAAAAAGGTAAAACATGTTTAAAAACAAAACTCTACTAATCACAGGCGGCACAGGCTCATTTGGGAACACTGTCCTAAGAAGATTTTTAGACACAGACATCAAAGAAATCAGAATTTTTTCACGAGATGAAAAGAAACAAGACGATATGCGAAAAGCATATAACAATCCAAAGCTAAAGTTTTATCTGGGTGATGTAAGAGATCAAAACTCTATCAAAGATGCGGTGAGAGATGTGGACTATGTTTTTCATGCGGCGGCACTTAAACAAGTACCTTCTTGTGAGTTTTATCCACTCCAAGCAGTACAGACAAATGTCCTTGGTACAGCAAATGTCCTTGATGCTTGCATCGATGAAGGTGTCGCAAAGGTCATCGTGCTGAGTACCGATAAAGCTGTTTATCCGATAAATGCTATGGGTATCTCTAAAGCGATGATGGAGAAAGTGGCAGTGTCAAAGTCAAGAAACCTTGAAAATAGAAAGACGACTATTTGCTGTACACGATATGGCAATGTTATGGCATCTCGTGGTTCTGTGATCCCCCTTTTTATAGACCAGATAAGAGAAGGCAAAGAGATAACTATCACAGATCCAAACATGACAAGGTTTATGATGAGTTTGGATGATGCAGTCGAGCTTGTACTTTTTGCGTTTAACAATGGTGAAAATGGAGATATATTTGTTCAAAAGTCTCCAGCAGCTACTATTGCACTTCTTGTAGAGACGATGAAAAATATGCTAAACAAACCAAACCACCCTGTCAAAGTCATAGGTACAAGACATGGTGAAAAACTCTATGAAGCATTGTTGGCTAGAGAAGAAAAAGTGGGTGCTGTTGATATGGGTGACTACTATAGGGTGCCAGCAGACAATCGTGACTTAAACTATAACCAATACACAGAAGAAGGGGCAGTGATGACAGAAGCAGAAGAGTATCACTCTCACAATACACATAGGCTAAACGAAGAAGAACTCAAAGGTATGCTCTTAGGACTTCGTGAGATACAAGAGGATCTAAAAGAGTTTGGTGTTATTTAGATGACAGTTTTAGTAACGGGTAGCAATGGATTTATCGGTAATAACTTAGTTGAAAGATTATCTCGTGTAGAAGATGTCGAAATCTTAAAGTTTGGCAAGAGTCATACCGCTGATGATTTAGAGGGCTATGTAAAAAAAGCTGATTTCATTTTTCATCTTGCGGGTATCAATAGACCAGACGATGTAAAAGAGTTTTATGAAGGAAATAGTAGACTTACTGAAAAGCTGATAGCTACTATAGAAAAAGTAGGAAGAAAGACTCCTATCATGATATCTTCATCTACACAGGCTGATAAGGACAATGACTACGGTAAAAGTAAGCTTGGTAGCGAAGAAGCCTTGATATCCTATCATGATAGAACGGGTGCACCTATCTTTATCTATAGACTGCCCAATGTTTTTGGAAAGTGGTGTAAACCAAACTATAACTCAGTAGTGGCTACATGGTGTTATAATGTCACGCATGATATCCCTCTTCAAATCAACAATAAAGATGCTGTTTT
The DNA here is from genome assembly GCA_027056215.1 of Campylobacterales bacterium. GTDB lineage: Bacteria > Campylobacterota > Campylobacteria > Campylobacterales > QNZT01 > QNZT01. Next base: position 3,689 of record JALULO010000268.1, read on the forward strand.
GACTTTAGTGCATATCGATGATGTAGTAGAAAGCTTTGTAGGTCATCTTCATGATAAAAGTGCAAATCTTGCGTGTCATGTAGGTACAACATATCAAAAAAGCTTAGGGGAAATCGCTAATCTACTAGAAGAGTTTAAAGAGAGCAGAACTTCTTTAGTGGTACCAAAAGTCGGTACTGAGTTTGAGCGCGCACTTTATGGGACATATCTTAGCTATCTGCCTACGGATAAATTTTCTTATGAACTCAAAGGGCATAGCGATGAGAGAGGTACTTTTTATGAGATACTCAAAACACTTGATAGTGGGCAATTTTCTATCTCAACTACAAAACCCGGTGATATCATGCGAGGCAATCACTATCACAACACTAAAAATGAAAAGTTTTTAGTCGTAAAAGGTGAAGCGATCATAGAACTTAGAGATATCAATAGTGATGAAATCATAGAGTATAGAGTATCAGATAAAAAGATGGAAATTGTAGAGATGATACCGGGCTATACGCACAATATCATGAACATATCTGATGAAGAGATGATACTGTTTATATGGGCAAATGAAGCGTATGACCATGATAAACCAGATACTTACTATTTAAAGGTGTAAAATGACAAAATTAAAAGTGATGACAGTGGTAGGAACTAGACCAGAGATTATCCGTCTCTCTGCAGTGATTGCAAAGCTAGAAAGTTCAGATGCAGTAGAACACATCTTGGTACACACAGGACAAAATTATGACTATGAGTTAAATGAAGTATTTTTTAATGACTTTAACATCAGAAAGCCTGATTATTTTCTAAATGCTGCTTTAGGAACAGCGACTGAAACGATAGGAAATATCCTCATCAAAGTAGATCCTATCCTAGCTGAAGTAACCCCTGATGCATTTTTAGTGCTTGGAGATACGAACTCTTGCCTTTGTGCCATCCCTGCCAAAAAGCGTCAAATCCCTATCTTTCACATGGAAGCAGGAAATCGTTGCTTTGACCAAAGAGTGCCGGAAGAGACAAACAGAAAGATAGTAGATCATATCTCTGATATCAACATGACATATAGTGATATAGCCAGAGAGTACCTTTTGAGAGAAGGTTTAGGGGCAGATAGAATTATCAAGACAGGTAGCCCTATGTATGAAGTCATCCACTCAAAACTAGAGCAAATCAATGCTTCTAACATTGTAAATGATATGGAACTAAAAGTTGGTAAATATTTTGTAGTTTCAGCTCATCGTGAAGAAAATATTAGCTCAGATAGAAATTTTACTAATCTTGTAGAAACTTTAAATGCAATCGCTGAGAAATATCAATTGCCTATCATTGTATCAACGCATCCAAGAACACGAAAAAAGATAGATGAGACAGGAGTAGAGTTTCATAAACTGATAAATCTAATGAAGCCTATGGGATTTATAGACTATGTAAAACTACAAGTTGATGCAAAAGCTGTACTGTCTGATAGTGGTACCATTTCAGAAGAGTCTTCTATACTAGACTTTCCAGCACTAAATATACGTGAAGCACATGAGAGACCAGAAGCCATGGAAGAAGCATCTGTTATGATGATGGGACTAGAAAAAGAGAGAATTTTACAGGGATTAACTATTTTAGAATCTCAAAAAAGTGGTGAGAACAGAACATTAAGAGAAGTAGCTGATTACTCTATGCCAAATGTTTCTGATAAAGTTTTGAGAATTATACTCTCTTATACCGATTATATTAATCGTACTGTGTGGAAGAGATAATACAATGAATATCTTATTTATTTTTCCTATTTTCCCAGAAAATAAAGCTACTTCTAATTTGGTGAAAGATTTAACATCAGAATTTGCTAAAGAGCATGATATTTATATTGCAACACCAAGAGAAAAGAAATACAATCTAAATACTGAGCTTCAAAAGTTTGATGATAGGACTCAAGTTCTTAGAGTAAAAACTGGAAATCTATTTGATAACGTCAATAAATTTAATAAACTAATAACAACCTTCACAATGCCAAGGAATCTATTATCAGCTATTAAAGAATATTGGAAGGATATACAATTTGATTTGATTATTACTCAAACACCATATACTTCAAATGAAATATTAATTAATGGATTAAAATCATACTATGACTGTCCTGCTTTACTAATATTATTTGATCTTTTTCCTCAGAATGCTAAAGCT
>JALULO010000269.1 GCA_027056215.1 Campylobacterales bacterium
TACAGGTTATCTTTTTCATGCTAATCCTCTCTGGCATACTCTCGATCACCATGAAGTACGCTTCTATAACCGTAAAACAAACACAAGACCTCTATACCAAAGAACAAGCCGAACTCTTTATCAACAGTGCCATCGAGTTGGCTATCTTGGGGATTCACTCACATGATCGTAGTGCAAACAATATAAAAGAGATAACCATTAGCTCTGATGATAAAAGGTTTATAGCAGATATCAATATCACAACATATTACGTCAATGGTATGGTTGATATGAACATCGTTGTTGAAACAAACAATACACACCCAAAAAACAACCAAGCAATCAGACTCACAAGAAGGAGTTTACAAAGATTATGAAAAACCTAAAAAGTTATGCTCTCGTATCCCCTGCTTTTACGATGATAGAACTCATCTTTGTAATCGTCATTGTTGGCATTTTAGCTGGTGCTGCCACTATGGCTATGCCTGATAATAAACTTTACAGCGATACCAATTTCATCGTACAAAAGATCAAACAAACACAGATGAACGCCCTTTACCATGATCATTTTAGATTTGATGATGCTACGTGGAGAAGTGGTGATTATAACGATACGTGTATAGAGATTTCAAAACCTTATTTAGCTACTTTGGAAAAAAATAGTAATAGCCCTCAAAAATACCAACTAAGTGCGCAAACTTCTATCAGTGTTTCTGCGAGTAAACTCTGCTTTGACAACTTGGCTAGACCATATAAAAACGACTATCAATTAAATAATTTCCTCAAAACGCCGATAGAGTTAAATATAACCTATAAACAGAAAATAAAAAGGTTGTTTATCATGCCCTATTCTGGGAGTGTGCAAAAAATAAACTAAGGTGCATATAATGGCAAAAAAAAGTGTACAATTTATCAACTTATCTGATAAACACACTTTTGTTTTAACACAAGAGAGTCAACTACAAACCCATACAAAAGTCAAAAAACCTGTGATAGGTGCAAGGCTATTCTATCAGGATATCATCACCCATAGTTTCAAACTTGAAAAAAAATATGCAGCACAAGAACTTGATTTAACGATAGAGTTAAAGATGTATGAAGATTTAGGGCTTGATACACAAAAGATCTATAAGATTGCCTATATTCAAAAACAGACAAATATAGAAGATATCCTTTTGATTGAAGCTTTTGCTTTTGATATTGAGCTCATCAAAAACAAATATGCTTCCACTTTAAAAACCATAAAGCATATCGATTTTCTCTGTATCCCTGCCCTCACCTATGAAACGCTATACAACCGTCATCTGATACAAAAAAGTAATGATGTTTTTATTTATATCGATGAAGATGAAGCATTTTTAACATTTTATAAAGATGGAGCATACATTTCATCCAAAAAGATCAAGTCACTTCAAGATATGGTCAAAGAACTAAAACATAAAAGTATCCATACAACACCCCAAGAAATTAAAGAGATCCTTCTTACCAAAGGTATCACAAAAGAGCAGTACGATTTAAGAGAGTATACCCTCTATGAATACCTACAAACGATCTTTGAACAACTTTTTTCAACTGTTCACAATTTAGCTCTACACGGTAGAAGTATTTATGATTTTCAGCAATTAGATAAAATCTATTTTTCACTAGATGGGAAAATCATCCCCTCTCTTCAAAACAGTATAGAGCCATTTATAGAATCGGCGACGTTACATCCTATGGATATGATAAGTATTGACAAAAATACCAATTTGATTGACCTTTTGTCTAGCTATTACATTCAAGATAACATTGATGAAGATAATTATGCACAAAACATCACTTTTTTCAAAAAGAAAACACCTTTTTATCAAACAGAGGTAGGAAGATTTACGATAGCTGTGTGTGCAAGTGCTACACTCATCAGCATCTATCCTTTGTACCAACAATATCAGTTTTATACACTGCAAAAAGATACGCAAGTTATGCAAGAAAGATTAGACAAACTATCTAGTGCATCTAAGATATTGCAAAACCAGTATAAAAATATAAAAAAAGAGATTGACACTTATACAAAAGACCAAAAAAGTATCAATACACGATTTAGTAAATTACAAAATGTTACAAATACACTACTTTCCCTAAAATCTGAAGATACCAAATATACCACGATACTACTAACTATCAATGACTTGTTACAAAAATATAACCTTACCCTAGATCATGCAAAGCAAAGTGGAGAGCATATGATTGATTTAGAAATATATTCAAAAAAGAACAGACGTGACACCATAGCACTTTTTATGCAAGCGTTACTCTCTCGTGGATACAAAGATGTCCACTCAAATGAAATCAAACTAGATGATGATACCTACAAATGTATCGTTACGGTACAAAGATAAGCTTATGAGTACGATAGAAAAGTTTGAAAATTACCTTCATAAAATAACACTGGCACAGAAAATCGGTATTTATCTCTTACCGGCACTGTTAATCGCTGTGATTGTATATCTTGATGTGATGCCATTGCAAGAAGAAACATATGACCAACTTACACAAAGACATGATCAAATACAAAGAGATATCAAACGAAAGTCGCCTTTTGTATTACGAAAAAAGATCAAAAAAAGCAAACAAAAACTACTTACTATCAAATCAAAAGTCCAAGAGGACAAAGATGATCTCAACTTTTTATATGCAAAATTAACCAATCTTGAACTAGCCGAATTCAATGAATCGAAATGGACACGAGCGTTAGACCAAATACTTAAAAAATCGCTAGATTTACACATCACCATCAATCATATCAAAAATAATAACTCTAAAAATAAAGATCAAAAAAAGAGTATCTTACCCAAAAAGTATGTTGAAATAGCAGGTACAGGAAGCTATAAAGATACCTTGGCGTATCTAAATTTTATCGAAAGTAGAAACTTTTTGATCAAAATAAAAAATATCAACTTCACTAACAATACTGAAAAATCACAGATAGATTTTGTAATCAATTTTACGATTTATGGGGTAAATATATGAAAAAAGTTCTCATACTCCTACTCATAAAAACTTTTCTTTTTGCAGATGACACACGTGTAAAAAAGATCAATCAAACACTTTCAGAACTGCAAACACAACTGAAAAATCAATCTGAGGAAAATATCAAAGTAACGTATGATCCTTTTTATCCAAAAATAAAAAAAGTTTTAAAAAAACACCAAAAAAGCATATATCATAAACAAAGACACTATTATCATCGACCTGTTGTATCTATGATTTTAAATCATAAAGCCTTCATCGATGGCAAGTGGTATAGCAAAAATCAAAAAGTGGCACACTATATGCTAAAAGAGATAAATGAAGATCATGTAGTTTTAACCAAAAAGGGTAAAAGAATTACACTTCACATAAATAATCCTAAAGAGATTTTAATAACAAAGAAGGTTCACTAATGCGATTTTTACTATTGATTTTTTTATTTTTCGGCGTTGGATTAGAAGCAAACTGCCAAACACAACTGTTTTCTTTAAAAGTAAAAAGCACTAAAAGATCTCCTGGAACGATCATGCATATCCTTGAAAATCTAGCAAATTCGTGTAAAATGAATCTTGTATTTGAAGATGACAAGAGTCGCCAAATTGCAAATAAAAAAATTAGTTATATGAATACCCATAATATCTCTTTTGATGCCTTACTAAATCTATTACTCGGAGATAATAATCTTAATTATACACTCACCGATGACAATACTTTAAAAATATCTTATCTTAAAACAAAATCATTTTATATAGATTATGTCAGTTTTAGTAAACGAAGCAGTTCTACCACTAAAAAAATCTCAACAGGTACAACAGAAAATGGTAACGGCGACGTTACCGTAAACTCACAAAGTGATTTTCAATTTTGGGGTACTTTACAAAAAGAGATAGAAAATATTTTACATAGGGATGGAGATGCCTATCAACCGGCGGAAACAACGATCAACCAAGAGGCAGGATTACTCACAGTCACAGGAACTAAAAAACAACTTGATCGTGTGTCAAAATATATCGCTACTATGATGAAGCGTTTACACAAACAGATACTCATAGATGCCAAAATCATCGAAGTTGATTATAACAATAATCAAACAACAGGTATAGACTGGAGTAAATTTCAAGCAAAGTTCAGTGGAAAAGGAGATGGGAGTAAAGGCAAAAACATCATCAATACACTCCAAAACCCAAACTATCTCATCGGATACAACTTTGATATGGCAGGTTTACTCAACTTTCTAAAAACACAGGGCAAAGTCAATGTCGTCTCAAATCCTAGAATCTTAACCCTAAACAACCAACCAGCTATCATCAATGTAGGCGAAGAGAAAAACTATAAATTTACAACAGGTACACAAACTACCACAACAAATGGAACAGTTTTACAAGAGCCACAGTTTCAAGTAGGTTCTACTTTTGTTGGCGTGACATTAAGCATCATACCTGAAGTAACAAAAGATGACTTTATCATACTGAAAATCAACCCTACCGTCAGTGAAATCACCGAACGTCACTTAGATGCAAACGGTGTACCAAGTTTAGCACCCGATATCAAGATTAAACAACTCTCATCCATCGTGAAAGTGAAAAACAACAATAAAATTCTTTTAGGAGGATTGATTCAAAAAAAGAGTGAAAATAAAACCGATAAAGTTCCCATATTAGGTGATATCCCAATACTTGGGCATCTCTTTCAAAGTAAAGAAAAAGTTCGTTCAAAAAGTGAATTGATTATCGTTATGACACCAAAGATCATCAAAGGTGATGAAACCGAACCTTCTTTAGCACAGCTTGAAGAGAGTATAACTTACCAATAAAAGGCAATCATCATGCGTAAAAATCTAAGAATCGGTGATATCCTTATTGAGCAAGGGTTTATCACGCAAGAGCAACTCATGCACGCACTCTCTATCCAAAAAGAGAGTAACTATGCCAAAAAACTTGGTGAAATATTCATAGAGGAAGGTTTGGTTAGTGAAAAAGATTTAGCACTTGTACTCTCAAACCAACTTCATATAGAATTTTTAGATCTTTATAGTATCGAGATTGATTTTACACTTTTTAAAAACTATTCTTTACAAATATTAAAAAATGCCGATGCCATCATCGTTAAAGAAGATGAAGATTTTGTGCATGTGGCTATCGCTGATCCGTTAAATTATGATGCTTTAGAATTACTTGAACGCTCCATCATTATCAAACCTATTAAGTTTTATATCGCTCTTAAAAATGATATCAAACATATCTTTGAAAGATTGGAGATTATTGAAACTGCACGAACATTGATGCAGCAAGTCAAAGCAGAGATCAAATCCCAAGACTTTAAACTAGATAACCAACAAAGCTCTATCATGCTTTTGATAGAACAGATTCTCAAAACTTCTGTTTTCAACAATGCCAGTGATATCCACATAGAGCCAAATAATGTCGATATTTCGGTTAGAAATCGTGTAGATGGTGTTTTAAGAGAGATTTTTGTACTAGATATGGAAGTATACAATGCCCTTGTATCGCGTATCAAGATTCTTGGAAATCTAGATATATCAGAGAAAAGACGTTCTCAAGATGGTAGATTTTCTATGCTTATCGATGAAAAGGAATATGATTTTAGACTTTCAACCGCACCTACACTACACGGTGAATCTCTGGTTATGCGTATACTCGATCAACAAAAGATTCTCTTAACACTTGATCAACTAGGTATGAGTGAGCAAAACCTGCAAAAATTTAATGATCTTTTACACGCGCCGTATGGTATCGTCTTTGTAACAGGTCCTACTGGTAGCGGTAAAACAACAACACTTTACGCAGCACTCAACGATATCAAAGATATCGAAA
>JALULO010000270.1 GCA_027056215.1 Campylobacterales bacterium
TCAGATACCGATGTGTCAAACCTCCAGGATCTGAGGATATCTCATGCTGGAGGTAACTTTGTTCTACAAAAGAGGCACTCATATAAAGTATCAGTATGGTAAATGGAAGGACTAAAAAAAGTTGTCCGATGATATTGATAAGTGCTTTTGTTTTGGGGTTGAAACGGGTATAAAAGATATCAACACGCACATGTTTATCTGTTTGCAATGTATAAGAAAGGCCCAGTAAAAAGATGATGTCAAACAGATGCCATTCCCACTCTTGTAGGGCTACTGAACCGCCTTGAAAGAGATAACGATTTAGTGCATCATAGACCACGAGAAAACTCAAAGCGATCACCAGATAGGCAGATAGTTTTGCAAATAAGGCGATGAGTTTTTCACTATATCTAACAAATGTTTCCACTTTTTATACTTCCTTTAGTGCCTTTACAGAGCTAACGATATCATCCTGACGCATGAAGTGTTCACCGATCAAAAAGGCATCGACACCTACATCATGGAGTTTGTGAATCGTCTCTTTGTCATTGATTCCACTCTCTGCTACGATGATTTTACCATTTGGAATGAGTGGCATCAACTTTTCACTAAGTTGCATATCCATCTCAAAGGTTTCCAGATTTCGGTGGTTGACACCGATGATATCTGCACCTGCATGGATGGCTTTTGTCAAATCTTGTACGTCATGAATCTCTACAAGCGCATTCATGCCTAAGTGCCATGTATAGTTTAAAAGATCTTTGAGTTCTTTTTTAGATAACATTTTAGCGATGAAAAGTACAAAATCCGCTCCATAAACCAGTGCCTCAACCAGTTGATACTCACAAAAGATAAAATCTTTACGAAGTAAGGGCGTACCGACATAGCGTCTGATACCTGTTAGATACTCTATATCTCCTTGAAAAAAGTGAGGTTCTGTTAAGACGCTGATAGCATCAACTCCGGCTTTTTCATACGCTTGTGCGATCATAAGTGGGTCAAAATCTTCTCTGATGATACCTTTACTAGGACTTGCTTTTTTAACTTCTGCGATGATGCGATACGGATTATCTGGTGTGGATGTAAGATACTCTTTAACATCTCGTGGTGCATAAGGATTGTACGCCAAAGAGCGTCCAAGCCAATCTAATGGAATCTGTTTTTCTCTTTCTTTGACGACTTCTTTAGTCTTTTTGAGGATTTTATCCAATATCATTTTGTTTTGTCCTTGATGCATTGTTTTATTTTATCGATATGATCGATGATTTCTGGTTGTGTTTGATCACTTTCATAAGGTTTGAGTAATTTATAGGCTTTTTGACACTGATGCTTTTTATAGTATCCCCAGGCAAGTGTATCGATATAAAAGAGTGATTTGGGCTCTTCTTTGAGTGCCTTTTGTACCAGTTTTAATCCTTTATTTACGTTGATATCATGGTCTATCAATAGATATGCATAATAGTTATAAAATAGAGGTCTATTGATCTGATAAACAGAATCTTCAAACTTTTTAAGCACATCTTTTAAAAGTTTTTTACTTTTATTCTTACTTCCTTCGTACTCTAAGATTGCTGATTTCGCGAGAAATTCTAGATCACCTGTATCATGATAAAGCTTTTGTGCTAGACGGTAACCTCTTTTATAATCTTTTTTTGCAGTATAGATTTCAAGTAAAATTTCATCATCAAATTTGGTTTTTTTTAAAAATAAAATGGCATTTCTATAATCTTTTTGATACGCATATAACTCAATCAATGATTTTGCATAGAGTGGGTCTTTCGTGGTTTGATAGAGTTTTTTATAGATTTCTGCAAGTGCTTTAAGATCTTGGGTTTTGGTGTATATCTTGATCAAAGCAGTACAAACTATTTTACTACAGCCATACATGCGTGTATGACTTTCAAGTAGTCTTATAGCTTCATCGGATTTATTCTCTTTTAAGAGTATATCTGCGAGTAGTAAAAGGGAATGTCCATCGTGTTTAAGTTCATACGCCTTTTGATAATATCTTTTTGCTTGTTGCCTATTTCCTTTACTCTTAGCGATGAGCGCTGCCAATTCATAGTCTTGTTCATTTGGCTTTTTTGTGATGAGTTTTTGTAAAATTTTATCAGCTTTAGCGTACTCTTTTTTATCAATATAATAAGCTACGAAATACCGACTGATCGATGGATCATCTCCTAGTTTGCCTTTTGCTTTTTCTAAAAGTAATTTGATTCGATCATAATCTTTTAGCATCACAGCACTTTTGAGTGCTTCTAAAATATACTCTTTTTCATCAGTGATATCATAAAGTTTTTCAAAAAAACGGCTAGAAGTTGCATACTCTTGATGATCATATGCATCCATAGCTATTAGTACATATGCATCTGCTTTTTCACTTTTATTGGGCAAAGTTGCGTTGATGGTTTTGTATTCTTGTAGATATAAAGGAGCACTCTTTTGGGCACATGAAGAAAGGGTAATCGTTAAAAAAAAGATTATAAAATAATACCTGGACACTCGTCTACCACCTCGTCTATATGATTTTTAAAATAGTCCCAAAATGGAAATGTCGAACACTGCTTGGGACGCACAGCATAGATAGAACAGTTTTTTGCTTTTTCATCAAAAAAGATACAGGCAAAATCATCACCTCTTTGTTTCTCTTTTAGCGAGTATCTATACTTGATCTTGCGTAAATATTTCTCTTTAAATGTTTCTATATCTACACCGATAAAATCTGCTATGGCTTGCATCTCGGAAGGTGTCAGCCAGATATAGCCACTCTCACCCGTGCAACATTTCCCTTCGCACTGGGCACACTTGGAGGGATCAAAAGTATAGGAAAAACCCTCTTTTTTCATTTTATATGGCATTTTATACTATAAGTCCTTGTTTTTTGATAAATAGATTTTACTTCTTCACTTTGTTCTTTCTCCATAAAGTTGATAAGTGGAGGATGGGTTTTACAAAGTGAGCGTGAACTTTTTCGTGCATGTATCATAATCAGATGAGCAGGTTTGTCTCCCGTGCCATGTACAAAGCGGATATCTTCTACAGTAAATTTTACTTCATGCAAAATGGTTAAAAGTTCTGGTAACTGTTTTGCATCATAGCAAAATATAAAATGCCCTTTTGGTTTGATGATCGTATTGACTTTTTGAATCATCGAGGCGATGGGTAGGTGTGTGTTCTCTTTTGCAATAGCCATATGATCACTCTGGCTTGATGTAACACCTTGATGGTAATAGGGGGGATTGGAAATAATATAGTCATACTTTTGGCTAAATGTAAAAGTAAGAAAGTCATCTTCTATGATCGTTACATCTATTTGATTTACCCGTGCATTTTGTTGACATAAAAAGGTATTGTGAGTTTGCTTATCGATGAGGGTTGGGTGGATGTGAAAGTCTCTAGCACAGAGCAATCCTATGATCCCAGATCCTGCACCAACATCCAAAAGTTCTCCTTTAGGACTAAAACGGCTGATAAAATCATACAAAAAATGTGCATCGGAATTGAACAAAAAACCATTTGCCTTTTGGTACAGGTACAAGCATAAACCTTTTTTTGTTAAGATTCTACACTATAAATCATAAAGGAATCCCCATGATCATCATCCCCGCACGTCTAGCTTCGAGTAGATTTCCCAATAAAGTATTAGCCAACATCAATGGCTTACCGATGGTCATAGCAACGGCAAAACGTGTAGAAGATATCGATGCAGTAGCAATCGCAACAGATTCACAAGAAGTGATAAATATCGCAAAATCATATGGATTTGAAGCAGTAATGACTTCAGATAAACATAAAAGTGGTACAGATCGCATCAACGAAGCTGCTAAAATTTTAGGTGTTGATGCAGATGAAATCATCGTCAATGTTCAAGCAGATGAACCATTTATCGAACCAGAGGTAGTCCAAAGTGTCTATACCAGAGTACGAAAAGCGATCAATGACAACGAAGATATCATGATGACAAGTTGTTATAAATCCATCAATCCAGAGTTCGCCTCTGATCCAAATCATGTCAAAGTCATCATGGACGAGCAAGGATATGCCATCTACTTTTCCAGAAGCAAAATACCCTATGATAGAGAAGAGCATTTGGACTATTTTGGTCATCTTGGAATCTATGGTTTTACTAAAAAAACACTTGAAAAGTTTTGCACCCTTGGCACATCACCACTAGAAGATATCGAAAAACTAGAACAGTTACGTGCTCTATACTTTGGACGAAAAATCGCTATGGTTAAAGTAGAAAGTAAAAGTTTTGGAATCGATACACAAGAAGATCTGCAAAGAGCCTTGCATGAGTTGGTGTAAAAGATATAACTGAAATACACCCTTTGTATACAATGAACGCTGAAAGTGGATACTTTACTCTCACCAAATAGGAGTGTAGTAAAAGCAACACTCCCGAAAGAATTAGTACTGAGCAAAGATTACATCTCTATAGAAAAAATCTATTCTGCTGAATCTTCTATGATGGTTTGCATATCATTTTGCGCTTTTTCAAGTAACTTTAACAATGTTTTATCTTTGAGTGCCAGCGTAGATGTGAGATTGTCTATATTAAGAGAAACTATTTGCGTTTTATTGCTTCCTTTTTTATGGTATATTACCATCGTACAAGGTGCAAATGCTCCCGCTTCGGGTTTTGTTTTTGAAAGTTCATAAATGATCTTTAACTTACATAAGGAGTAGGCATCATAAAAGAGATAATCATCTTTCTTCTCATCTTTTAAAACAGCATTGAAGTCTATATAGTTTGCTACAACAAAGCCACTAGGCTTCATCTCTTCTGTCATCAGCATCAACAACTCTTCACGTGCATCCATAGCATCCCCATCAGCTATCTTAAAAGAGTACTTGGTAAAAAGAGGTTTATCTGTTTTTATAGCATCATATCCCAATGATGCTACTTTTGCAGTGGGCAGAATCTTCATAATCGTTTTTTTGTTTAACGCCTCAAGCTTTGTAAATAGTGAATCATGCTCTTTGATGATATGTTCTTGTGCTTTCGCGCTTAAAAGAGCGAGATACAAGTTGTCATCACCTTTTCGTTGATAGACTGCCACAGAAAAAGGTGTAAATATACCACTCTTTGCATACTTTGGTATAAGTGCTACAGACGTATCATGATGGTAAACTGACATAAGATTGTAACTATCAAATGTAGTTTTAGAAAATTGTTTTTTATAAGGTCCATTCATATCTTGATTTTTAGCCACTGTATAACCGTTAGTGATTAAACCATTAGCTATGGTGTTTGCGGTGATTTTATGATCTTTATTTGCTACTTTATAAAGTAGGATATCTTCATTTGCAGATGAGATTGTCACAATAAAAGAGAGTATGTAGAGCATTGTTGATAAAAATTTCATATAGATCCTTTAAAAAGTTGATAAACAACTATAACAAACGCACTGTAAACAATCTGTAAATTTATCAAATATGATAGATAAAGTGACTGTACTTTTTATACTTTAAGTTATCTTTAAGTATGATATCTTTATATTTTTGATTTTGAAAGGTTCCTCGATGTCTCAAGTTCCTTATCCTGATATATTTGATCTGTTAAAAACACAAGTACGTGATGCTGGTTTGTTGGAGCGTGTTCCCGTGAGAGGGAGTATAGAGATGATTGCTGTTATAGGATCACTTGGGGTTGCTTTTGCTACCATGAAGATGTGGAATCCTGTGCTGCTTGGGCTTTTTTTGACCTTGGTGTTTACGCGTGCAGTTTTTGTTTCACATGATATTTTACATCTTCAGTATTTTAAAAATAAAAAACTTTCGTTTCGTCTCTCTTATCTTTTTTCGGCAATCATCTTAAGTAACTCCTCTTCTTGGTGGGATTATAAACACAATGTTAACCACCATACTTGGTGCAATGTAGTTGAAAAAGATGAAGATATTCGTGCACTTGATGGAGCATTTACCCCAAATCATAAAGGCAATAGTCCTTTTCTTAAAAAGTATAAACATATCATCTTTTGGGGTGCTATGTTTTTTATGTATCCTGCTTTTATCGTACAATCATATCGTTTTGTGATCAGGCAAAAACACTATGGTGAACTTTTTTTGATGTTGTTACACTGGCCTATCATCTGGGGTAGTATATTTTATACACTTCCTTTTACTGATGCGTTGATTGTATTTGTAACGTTGTATTTAGTACTTTCTGTCTGGCTTGCCTTTGGTTTTATCACCAATCATTTGGGCTGTGATGTGTTTGATTTGGAGGAGGGGAGAGAACTTTCATGGATGGAGATGCAGATGCGTGGAAGTCGTTCATTGAGGGGTGGTACTTTCATACACTGGTTTTATGGTGGATTAAATACACAGATAGAACATCATCTTTTCCCAAAAGCACCCCGTTTCAATCTGCTTAAAGTACAAAAATATACCCGTACTTTTGCAAAAAAACATGGTATAAGCTATTTTGAAACAACGCCTTTAGAAGCATATATTCAGATCAATCATGCGTTAAAGGCGTATTAGTTTATTTTAACTTAGCTTGTTCGAGTTCCCAGTACTCCATGGCAAAGATATCTTTTTTATCCAAAGAGTGCCAACCGCCAAGTTGCTTTGCTCGTAGTATGGCATCTATGGTGTGTGATATGATGTCGCTTAAAATGGTGTTTTCTTTCTCATTTGCACCAAATACCACAATACCTTGATTTGGGATTACTGCCCATCTAGGTGCGGTGTCTAACATGATTTCTTCTTGTGCATATTGGTTAAAGTATGCTTCATAAGCTTGTGTATAGGTGAAAAGATCTTTTTTGATATCATCTTTTAGTATCGCTGGAAAGGCTTTTGTTCGGATGACATGTTCTGGTGTTAGCGGACCATTGTGTATGAGTGTCTCGATATCAGGAAGTTTAGAAAAGTAGTATGCTTGAGGTGTATTGATCATGGTTGGGATGATTGTTTTTCCTCTAAGCTTTGAAATGGGAGCTATGAACTGTTCTATCTCTGGTGAAGTTGTTGTTTGAGGATAGGCTATATCGGTATGTTCATGGAGGTATTTGGATGCTTTGTCAACGATTTTAATCATCTTTTCATAACTTTTTTTGGCATCATCATCGAAACTAAAAACACCATGATTGAGCAAAATGATACCGTCAAGTGTATCCCAGTCTATATCTTTTGTTTGTTCATAAATCGTTTTTGCAAGGATAAATCCGGGCATAACATACTCTATGATAAGCATATTTTCACCATAGATCTCGCGAAGTTTGGTCTTTGCATCGGGTGTGTTGGTGATAGTGACAACAGCATCTGCATGGGTATGGTCTACATATGTAAAAGGGATGATTGCGTGTAGTATCGCTTCTATGGACGGGTTTGGTGCACTTTTGTCAATCATGGCAGCTTTTTGTTCTGCTACCATCTGTGTATCACTTAGTGTTTGTCTTGTTGCCATCTCTTGGAGTACATCCAGATCGACACCAGGAAATCCCTCTTTTTCGATACTTGCTAAATCCCAACCACTTCCTTTGACATACAGAAGATTGTCTATTTTGACAGAAGTATTTCCACCACCGTGTAAGACAAGGTTTTGATCTGAACCTAAAAGTCTGGATGTATAGACACGTAAAGCGAGGGGATCATGTGTGTATTGTGCTGCGATTGTATCATCAAAAAGAGAGTGCATGATTATCCTTTAATTGTTTTTAACAAAGTAGTTGTTGATACCATTTCGTATCCCCGTTGCAAGTGCTTTTTGATAAAATGGATTGAAAAGTCGTTCCCCCTCGAGTGGATTGGTGATATAACCGATCTCAACCAAAACGGCAGGCATCTGTGCTCCAACCAGTACCCAAAAAGGTGCTTCCCTGACCCCACCGTCAACGATTTTATCGTATTTTGCACGTACAGATGAGAGTATTTCTCCTTGAATATCGATGGCAAGTTTATTAGACTGGATGATTTTATTGCGGTTTAGAAAGCTTAGTAATGTATCTTTTGAAATACGGTTTAACCCCATGGCTGATGCATTTTCTTTGGCTGCTATGCGTTTGGCTTTATTTGTTTTAGCAGGAGAGAGGAAAAATGTTTCGATACCTTTTAGCGAAAGTTTTTGTTTGTTTGGTGCGGCATTTGCATGGATAGAGATAAAAAGATCTGCTTTTTTTTGATTGGCATAGTGTGTACGATTTGATAGTTTGACAAAGGTATCGTCATCGCGTGTGAGATAAACCCGATAGCCTTGATGTTGGAGCATCTTTTTGACTAATATTGCAACTTTGAGTACAGCTCTTTTTTCTTGATAGTGCTTATATCCGACAGCGCCAGAATCCTTTCCGCCATGACCAGCATCGATAACGATTGTTTTTGAGCCAGCATAGATACTTTTATGCGAAGCATATGGTTCATGGATAGGAACACTTTTATTTTTAAGGACAATTGCCGGTTTATGTTTAAGTGGTTTAAAAGTGGCTTTTTGAGTTGGGGTTGAAGTTGTGTTGTTGATCTTTATAAAAAGTGTACCCTGACGTATAAAAGCTTGTGCATATATTTTGCTATCGTTTTGTAAAACGATTCTCACTTTATCTCGTTTGTTTTGTGCAAGTTTAATTTTTTGAATATTTTTTATGTTTAAAGGTCTCGCCTTAAAGTTTAAGTTTGCGCGAAGATCAAAAATCTCTTTATATTTATTTTTTTGTTTTAGAGAAAAAGAGAGTATATCTGATCTTATAGCAGGATGATCAAATTTGATGATAATAGTATTGTCTTGTGTTTTAATAGAACGGATATTTAAAGGTAAAAAGCTAGGTTGTTTTTGTATGGTTTGTGGAATTTTTTTTGTTACTATGGCGGTTTTTTTGATGCCTATTCTTTGTTTAAGCTCTTTTTCATAAGTTGAGGTATCAAGTCTTAATAATTTTTGGCATTTGATGATACCTTGTAATGCTTTAACGATAGATTTTTGATCATTGCCTACGACAGCATTGATATAAAAATTTTCTAAATCATGTAGTATATGTTTTGTATCACTTTTAGAGGCATAAGGAATCTTTTTATAAATCGATTCGATTTGCATTTGAAGTGACACATCTGCAAAGAGTATTGTTGCACATACAAAGAAGAGTGCAACAATTTTATTAATTAGCTTCCCCATTTAAAAGTTTATCCATTAACTCTTTTACAGAGATAAGTTTATCAAGTCTGTATCCATTTGAACCGGTAAAAAATAAACCTGTATCTTTTTTGCCATAATAGGCATCAGAGAGACGATCTGCGATGCAGTATCCTACCGCTCTGGCTTCTTCACCACTGCGACAAGGAGCAACACAGTTACTGATACAAGCGACCCTAGGAGCAGTTTTTTCTTCTATCATCTTTTGAAGATTGGTTTTGACACCACGCGCGGGCAATCCAACAGGCGATTTGAAAAGTTTGATATCATCTTTTTTAGAATTTATCAATACCTCTTTAAACTCTTCATGAGCATCGCATTCATAAGTACCTATGAATCGTGTAGCCATCTGTACACCGGCACATCCCATCTCTATAAATCTTTCTATATCTTGCTTATCCCAGATACCACCGGCAGCGATAACAGGGATGTCACCCCATTTTTTTGCTTCTTCTATGACAGGAGGAATAATATTTTCAAGTTGATACTCATCTTCAAAACACTGCTCATAAGTAAAACCTTGATGTCCACCACTTAAAGGTCCTTCGACGATGATGGCATCGGGTAGTTTATTGTAACGTTTCCATTTTCTACAGATGAGTCGAAGTGCTCTGGCACTTGATACAATCGGTACAAGTGCTACATCAGGATAGCCCTCTGTAAATTCAGGCATATTTGTAGGAAGTCCAGCACCTGTGATGATGATATCCGCGCCGGCTGCACAAGAATCTTGTACCACACGACCATAGTCATTTATGGCATAAAGTACGTTAGATGCGAGTGGTTTATCTCCACATATCTTTCTAGCATTTTTAAAGATTTCATGCAACCCTTCAGGCGAATAGAAGTTTTGTTCACTATATGGTCTGCCTTGAACCAGTTTGTGTGTAAAATGCTTGTTATCATAGTATCCTGTTCCCACAGAACTAATAACACCAAGTCCACCTTCTTTAGAGACACTTCCAGCAAGTTTATCCCAACTAATACCTACACCCATACCACCTTGGATGATAGGTTTTTCAATAATATGTTTACCTATTTTGAAAGGTTTAAAATCCATTATATCACCTTGACACGTGCAAACTTTCGCTTTCCAACTTGTACAATATATTCACCATTTTCAAGTTGTAATTGCTCATCTTGCACTTTTTCTTGATTGATTTTAACAGCACCTTGCTTAATATCTCTTCTTGCTTGTGAAGTTGAGGGTTCAAGCTTGGCATCAGTGAGTATTTTTGCTATCCAAATAGGACCTTGAGTAGATATCTCAGGCATATCTGTTGGAATATCTTTTTGTTTATGTACTTTGTCAAACTCAGCTTTTGCCATAGTTGCTTTGTCCCTGTCGTGATAACGTGCAACGATCTCCATAGCCAGTGACTCTTTTGCTGCTTTTGGATGTACTTTACCACTGTTTACATCTTCATGTAAGGTTTTGATCTCTTCAAGTGTTTTGCTACTTAGCAATTCATAATATCGCCACATGAGATCATCACTGATACTAAGAACCTTACCAAACATCGCATTTGGATCTTCTGTCACACCGATATAGTTTCCGAGTGATTTGCTCATCTTGTTGACACCGTCAAGTCCTTCAAGAAGAGGCATCATCAATACAGCTTGTTGTTTTCCGATATTGTAAGTGCGTTGCAGTTGTCTGCCCATCAAAAGATTAAACTTTTGATCTGTTCCGCCAAGTTCTATATCAGATTTGAGTGCTACTGAATCATAACCTTGGAGTAGGGGATATAAAAATTCACTGATAGAGATAGGGGTCTCACTTTTAAAGCGTTTTTCAAAATCATCTCTCTCTAACATACGTGCGACATTAAATGTTGTGGTAAGTTCAACGATACCTTTGGCACCAAGTTCATCAAGCCATGATGCGTTAAATACAACTTCTGTTTTATCTGGATCTAAGATTTTAAATACTTGCTCTTTGTAGGATTTTGCATTTTCAAGTACGGTTGGTCTATCTAGTGGTTTTCTGGTGATATTTTTTCCCGTAGGATCACCGATCATACCTGTAAAATCGCCTATGAGAAACTGTATAATCGCACCATACTTTTGAAAAAGGGCAAGTTTTTGAATCAGTACTGTATGTCCTAGATGCAAATCTGGGGCAGTGGGATCAAATCCGGCTTTTACATAATAGTTTTTACCGCTTTTGAGATACTCTTTTAGTACTGTTATGATGCGTTCTTCATCGATGATTTCGGCACAACCGCGTCTAATCTCTTTTACTGCGCTGTCAAGTTCAAACAATCTGAATCCTTTTTACTTTTTGTATGCATCATTGAGCAGTGAAAAGTCAATGATTTTAAAATTTTGTTTTGTGTGATGAAACAATGCCTCTTTACTTTTATGTGGAACATCAACGACCATTTCAAAATAATCTGCATGACTGTTCTCACTTTTTGAGAGGTTGATCGTGATCAAATCGACACCTATTTTAGCCAAATATAGTAAAAAAGATGCTAAGGATCCCTTCTTGTTTTCAATACTGACGATAAGTTTATAATGGTCAGGTCTGTCGTATGACCATTGTACAAATACCATAGGTTGGTGCTCGTCAATCATAGCATTTGCATGGGTGCAAAATTTATGATGTACTGTTGCTATATTGCCTTTTTTAAAAGCTACGATTTCATCACCACGCTTAGGATGACAACAGTAGTCAAATAAGACTTGACTATAGTGGCTCGTACTATAGAGTATGATATTGTCAAATTGTTGTTGTTTAAGAACATATTTTTTAAAGGGAGAGATAAGTGGTATAAATTTACTATCTTTTAAAATCTTTTTTTTCAGTTGGTAAATATTTTCTTGTAAATGGGATAAATCACTGGCAGATTTGTGAATATTTTTGCAAGTATCTGTACTTTCCAATACTGGTTTAATATTTTCATATTTAAAATTAAAAATTCCTAGTATGATATTAACTGCGGTGTGTGTATCTAACTCTTTTCGTTTTTGATTACAGTTTAAACGCATCGCATTTTTGGCTTTTGCCGTTTTAACAGATTCAATCCAGCTACAGCGTAAAATCTTTTCACCGGAAAGCTCTATACGCACAATATCTCCATTTCTAAGTTCTGTTAAGAGCGGAGAACGTTTTTTGTTGATGTATGCCGCTTTGGTATGATCACCTATCTCCGTATGTACAGCATAGGCAAAATCTAGCGTTGTTGCCCCTCTTGGAAGATGAAATACATCACCTTTTGGTGAATACACAGAGATATCTGCACTATAGAGGTCATCTTTTGCAAGTTCATACATGTGTTCTATGTTTTCACCAATTTCACTTTGTGTTCGTAGTTCATCAAGCCACTTAAGCTTAGGACTTAATCCCTCATGACCTTTGTATTTCCAGTGAGAAGCAACACCATATTCGGCAGTTTTGTGCATATCAAATGTTCTGGTTTGTATCTCAAAGATAGAAGAGTCATTAAAGATAGTTGTATGAATGGTTTGGTATCCATTATCTTTTGGAATTGCGATATAATCTTTAAATCTCGAAATCAGTGGTTTAAAGTTTTGATGTAAAATACCCAATACTTTGTAACACTCCAGAGGGCTTTTGACCAGTATCCTCAATGCCATTAAATCCAAAACTTCTTCTATGGAAACACCTTTACGTTGCATCTTTAAGTAGATAGAATATGAATGTTTGATACGTTTATGGATACTAAAATCACCATCAATAAATCCATTTTTAAGCATCAATGTTTTTACTTTTGATATAAGGCTGTTGATTTGTAATTCAAATCTCTGATTGCTTTGGGTGAGATAATCATTGATCTTTTTATACTCTTGTGGAAAAAGATAATAAAAGCTTAGATTTTCAAGATTATTTTTAATCGCTGCTATGCCAAGTCTGTGGGCAATGGGAACATAGACAACCAGTGTCTCTTCTGCTATACGTTTTTGTTTTTCATGTGAAAGTGCTTCGAGGGTTAGCATGTTATGTAATCTATCACAGAGTTTGATGACCAATACACGAACATCATCGATAGAAGCGATTAGCATTTTACGAAAAGAGAGTGCTGAAGAGATTAGCTTTTCATCTGATGTAGAAGGAATCAACTCTTCATCACGTAGTTCTGTTATTTTTGTTAAGCCTTCAACAAGATGTGCTACTTCTCTTGAAAAAGTTGTCGCAATTTCTTGGATATCACAACTGGTATCTTCAACTACATCATGGAGTAAGGCTGCAACGATCATCTCATCATCACTGCCAAAATGTCCTGTGATGGCAGCTACGAGGATGGGATGGATGATATAAGGCTCACCACTTTTTCGAAATTGTCCCTCATGATATTGTGTCGCAAATGTTACAGCTTTAACAATCAAATCATTTTTCTTGACTTCATAGAGTAAATCAATAGACTCATCAATTGTTGAGATAAGTTTGACTCTCTCTATAAATTTAACCAATGTTTGCCTTTATATCAGTCTTCGACGATTTTATCTAATACAACAAGTCCTTCAGCTATCTCATAAAGTGCAATATCTGTAAGTTTCATTTTATTTTTATCTGCTTTAAACATAGGTTCAGCACCTTCAGCAAGTTCATTAGCTCGTTTTGCCACCATCAATGAAAGTACATAGTGGTCTTCATTTGCATTTTTAAGTGCGGTAGCGATAACTTTTTCAAGTCTCATATTTTTCCTTTGATTTATTGATTTTGAACGATAGAGCAACCAGAAAGGTCGCCATTGATTATTTTGAGTAAATTTCCTGCTTGAAACATGTCGCATACAACGATTGGCAATGCATTATCTTTTGCAAGTGCTATAGAAGTATCATCCATAACTTTTATATGGTCATTTAATGCTTGTTCATAGCTCAGCGTATAAAGCTTTGTTGCATCATCAAATTTGTTTGGATCTTTATCATACACACCATCAACTTTAGTTGCTTTGATAATCATATTTGCACCTATCTCTACAGCACGTAGCGTTGCAGCTGTATCAGTCGTGAAAAATGGATTGCCCGTTCCTGCTGCAAAGATAACGACTCTTCCTTTTTCCAGATGTCTTTTAGCCCGTCTGACGATAAATGTTTCTGCTATTTGTTCCATTTTGATAGCACTTTGTACTCTAGCATATAAACCATTGTGTTCTAGTGCTTCTTGCATTGCTACAGCATTGATGACAGTTGCAAGCATACCCATATAATCTCCACTGGTACGTTTGATGATTCCATCTTGGGCTGCTGTAACGCCACGTATGATATTGCCGCCGCCGATGACTATCCCGACTTCTACATTGTTTCTGATGAGATTTTCAATCTCATCTGCTATATATTTAAGGATACTAGTATCGATACCGTATCCCGCTTTACCAGCTAAAGCTTCACCTGAAAACTTGACTAAAACTCTTTTTCTCACGTACACATCCCTGAAATTTCTTGTTATTTTACTTAAAGTTGATAAGAAAGATATTAAAGGAGCGAAAAAGTACGAAAAACATGGTTTTATCGAATCATCTGTAAAGGATTTATATGCTTTTCATTTTGTGTCACTTCAAAAGTAAGGGTATTTGCTACTTTTCCGATAACATAACCTTTTGGAATACGTTTGTTTTCTCTGATTGTTGGTGCGATTTTTGATAAGTGAGCATAGATTGTATGGATTTTATGAGTATGTTCTATGATGATAACATATCCCAACATAGGTGTTTTGTTTGCGTATACAATCTTCCCATCAAGGACGTTACGCACTTTAGAGTTTGGTATATTTGGCTTTAAAATCACAGAGTCATTGAAAATTTTGATTTTATAGATTGGGTCGGTATAATTTCCAAATTTTTGTAGTACTCTATAAGATTTTAAAGGGGCAGAAGTTTTAGCGCCTCTATATGTTACAACGGAGGTTTTTTGGTAAGATGATCCTATTTGGCGTACGTTGATATTATTGTTTTTTGTTTGTGTGATTTTTGTCTGTTCTTTTTCTCTTTTGGTGATATTGAGTTTTTGTAACATGGTCTTTAACGTCTGTTTTTCTTTTCTAATACGTGCTAGTTTACGTAAATAAGCATTTTGTTTTTTATGTAGATTATTGATGGTAGCTTTTTGTAAGTTGGAAAGTTTGGAAAGTTTGGTTCTCTCATGACGTAGTCTGTTGATATTAAACTGTAGTTTTGTTAATTCTGATTTTATTATCTTTCTATTGTTTTGCAATTTAATATATCTTGATTTTGTAGATGAAAATTTTTCTTTTAAAATATGTTGATAGGTATTTAAGATTTCTTGCATGATGATATCATCACTATCATGATCAAAAGAATGAAAGCTGTTTTTATCATCTCCACTTTCATTTATCATCGTGATAGCGATCTCTTTTGAAAGGATATTAGTGATTTTCTTGTTGACTTGATTCTCTCTTTTTTGCAGAGCATTATAAAGTTTTTCTACTTTTTTTAGTTCAATAGTTTTGTTACTGCTTTTATGTTTTTGTGTCTCAATCTTTGTGATGGTTTCACGGATATCTTGCTTTAGTTTTGAAAGTTTTCTGTTTTCAAGGGTTATATCTGCTGCTAGTACATTTAACCTTTTTGAAAGCTTCTTTTCCTGATATCTTTTTGTATGTATTTGAGATTTTGTGTTTGAAATTTTCTCTTCAACATCAGCCTGTATATAAACAACAGACAGCAACAATCCCAATGTTATAACAACAATCTTCATCTTTTGTTTATCTTTGTTTATGTTGTAATATAATGACAGTTACAGATATAATCGATATGATCAGCGAAAGAAAAATAAGATATGTTACATCCCAAAAAAAATGAAAATTATTTAAATCTATTCCCAAATCACGATATATTGATGCAAAATTTGCAAAACCGGGTATGATTAAAAATGCAATTCCAACCAATATAGAAGCAATAATCGCATCTACAATAACAGACTTATACAATGACGCACTTTTCATCCAGTAGGGTGCACCAAAAAGTCCCATGATATACATACGTTGTCGATGTTGGAGTGTCCATATCTCCATCTGCTTGATGATGAGCAATATTGCTATAAGTGTGATAAAAACAGTGAAAATAAAAGATGCACTTTTAGAAAGTCTCAAAAACTGATGAAATTTATTAAATGTTTTTTTAAATGTTTCAATCTTCTCTACACCTTTGATGTTTTTAAGTTTCTGTGAAATTTTTTGTAATTCACTTTCATCTGGTAAAACACTCAGTTTTAAAGAGTAAAATCTTGGTAAATTTGCTTTTAAAAAGACCATATCTGCTTTAGAAATATCTTTTTTAAGTTTTTTAAAATATCTATCTTTTGGAATTTCTGTGATTTGTTTCAGTGATGGAACAATTTTCTTGATATCTTCACTTTTTAATGGTAACTTTGAAACTGCGATGATAGTATATTCACCGGCCAGTTTAGATTCGTATACGGATACAGCACGATTTAGCATCGTAGAAAATTGAATGCTAAAAAGTAGTATAAAAAGTGGGATGATAAAGGAGAGATGATTTTTAAGAGACTGCATATATAGTTCCTTCGTCTAAAAAGTACTGTTTATAATCGATACCCATCGTTTGAGGGATCCTGTGTGTTGCAACAATAATAGTACTACCGATATGTTGTCTAACACTTTTTAAAAGATTCCAGATCACTTCTGATGAGTAGTCATCAAGATTACCTGTCGGTTCATCAGCGATAATCAGTACTGGATTATGTGCCAGTGCGCGTGCCATTGCGACACGTTGCTGTTCTCCACCACTCAGTTCCATCGGAAACTTTTCTGTTTTGTGAGAGAGTTTGACATGTTTTAACAGTTTATGTGCCTGCATCTTACAAACTTGTTTCGAATAACCAGCGATCATGAGTGGTAACATCACATTTTTTTCGACGCTCCACTCGTTGATCAGTTTATAATCCTGAAAAATCACACCGATATGTTTTCTCAAAAGACTAAGCTTTGTACTGTTGATAGATTCTAGATCAAAACCACATACGTTGAGTTTACCACCACTGACAGGTAACTCACCGTAAAGAGATTTTAAAAATGTTGATTTTCCACTACCACTTTTTCCGGTTAAAAATATAAAATCTTTTTGTTGTACCTGAAAATTAGTATCTTTGATAACCGGTTCATTTTTTTTATAAGCAAGGACAAGGTCAGTTGCTTGGATAATATTAGACATATAAAAACTCTTTGATAATTTTATGTGATTTGACATTTTGTGTCAAGGGCAGCATCGTGGACGGAAAATATTGTATCTTATTTTCTTTAAAAAGTAAAAATTTATGTTCTGGTTTTTCATACGCACCCAAAGAAATCTTGATAAAACCATTTTTTTCATCTATGAAATAAATATCTTCAAAGTGCACAAAGTGGTCATCGCCTTTGATTGTGATATTTTGGAATCGTTTTTGAACATCCTCAAAAGAGACTTCTTCTTCAAATGTGATCGTATCAAAACTTTTTTTCTCTTCTGATCGTTCTTCATTTGTGAGGATAAAATCATAGATATTTTTTTCTTTTCTTTTCCATCTATCTTCATATTTACTTGAAATAGGAAGATCATAGTTTTTGCGTATATGCAAATCATACTTGCTTAAGTTGTTAAACGTATCCCAAGCATAAGCAAAATAGTTTTCACTGTCTGTACGAAGTTCTAGTGTGCCTTGTTCTCGGAGTACTCGGAGAGATTCTTGTACAAATGCATCAGATATAACACGACGATGGGGCTTTTTATCCCATGGTACGGGGAAATGTACAAAGATCTGTGCTACAGTGTTAGAGTGAAGGAGTTGCAAAAAGATTCTGGCATCAAAATCTGCGATGAGGATATTGTCGATTTCTTGCAATTTACACTGTTTTATGACTTGTTCGATCGATGGTTTATGTATCTCTATGCCGATGATGAGTTTATCAGGATTTTGTTTTGCTTGATATAAAAGATGTCTGCCACTTCCAAAACCAACTTCAACGATGATCTTTTTTTTATAGCTAAGCTGTGTGACAAAATACTCTATACCCTTTAATATACTAAAATCTTCTTCTTGGATAATTGATTTTTTTTCTGGATGAATATTTGCATAAGTGAGTTCAAGATCATGCAGCGAGGCAAATGAGTGCAAGGCATCTTGTAAAATAGATACAGGAGAGAGCCTTGTAAGTTTTTGTGTTTTTATAAGTGTGTTGTGCTTACGTTGTAAAATCTGTAATAAAAAAGCTTTTTCACCATATGTTGTCAGTACCAGTTGTTCACCCCTTGGTGAAGTGGCATAAGAATGAAAAGTAAACCCATTGTCTGATGCAGGCAAGACAATGGGTTCAAATGCAGTTGTTTGTATATTGGGCATATGTACTATCTATTTAAATCATGTACTTCTATGGTTACAGCCTGAGAAGGTTCTGTCGGTATACCAACATGATTTACTCCTATAACGTAATAGGTATATTTGGTATTTGGCTTTATCTTTCTATCAATAAATCTTACCAGCTGTTTATCACTTTTAAAATCAACGATTTTAAGTTTACGTAAACGCCAGCCATCCCAGTATTTTTTGATGATAGTATAGCTTGCGATATCTTCTTTTGGTGGTGACCATGTTAAAATAATAGCATTGTTTCTAAGCACAGCAGTATGAATCTCTGGTCCTGTACCATAGCCCATCGTTTTACCTTTTGCAACTACCACACCTTTTGGTGATTCCATATTGTCATGATCGACAGCTGTGATTTGATAGTAGCGGATAACGCCGTCTTTATTGATCTTGTCAACGTAGCTCTTTTCTTTAGTAGAAGCTAAAAAAGTATAAATCGTATCTTTAAATGCACTAGAATAAACATTATAATGATCTACTGATCCTTCAGGATTTGGATCAGCCCAAGTGATTTGAATCTGTTTTGGCATATTGTCTGTGGCATTGATACGGGTGATTGTTTGCGGCAAAGGTTTGGCATGTGCACTCATCACTTTACTTGGACCCGAAACTACTCCGTCAAATGTTTTGGCACGGATACGATAGTCATAGGTACGTCCTGGTAGTACACCTTTGTCAATATACTCAACATTTAATCTGTTTCGTAAGATGATGATTCTTTTCCAGTTCGATTTTGCTTGATCACTACGTTCGATAATATATGCCTTAACCAAAGGATTTGGATGTACCCTCCATAAAATCTTGATACGATTTGGCAAATCTGAAATCGCTTCCACGACAACAGGCGGTTTAATACGACCTCTTGTAGAAGATGTTTCTGTTGTACTTGTGAGGGAAACACGACCATCTTTTGTAAAGATAGATACTTTATAGGCGTAGGTCGAATTTGGTTTTAGATTTGTATCTGTGTAGTGTGCGCTATAACGATCAGGAAGAATTTTTATAAGTTGATAACCACCGCCATTTTCACTTCTAAATATTCGATAACCAGCGATAAAACTCTGTGTAAGAGGTTTCCATTCAATCGCTATTTCTGACATTGTATTTACTGTTCTGATATCTTTAACTGTTGGAAGAGAACGATCCAACCTGAGGTTGTTTAAACCAGGTATACTTGTTTGAAAATCTTTAGAACTACAACCGCTAAAAAGCAGTATCAAACCTAGAAATAATGTAATCGGGATTAGTTTTCTCATCAATGTCCTTTGTGGAAAAATCGTCGTATAGCATCGTATTAAAGTCCTTAAAAAGTGGGGCTTTTTTGATGATCAATTTACCCGTTTTTGGATGGATAAAATAGATCAAATATGCGTGCAACATAACTCTTCCGATGATATCCCTTTTTTTCTTAAATCCGTATGTAAAATCATATATAATATGTCGGGATAAGGAGTCTAAGTGAACGCGGATTTGATGGGTTCTTCCAGTATAGAGTTTTGCTGCAATAAGCTCATGATTTTTACTTTCAGAAACACTTAACTTCACAAAAGCACTTTTCGCCTCACGACCACTGTTTACTACAGCCATCTTGGTACGGTTAACAGGGTTTCTTCCTATGGGCTTATTGACGATGATATCTTCTTTAAGTGGGAGATCTATCAGTGCAAGATAATAACGTCCCATCGAACGATTTTCAAGTTGTTTACTTAAGTGTATATGGGCTTCATTGTTTTTAGCGATAACCAATGCCCCACTGGTCTCCTTATCGATGCGATGTACAATCCCATGACGTTCTTCACCACTAAGGGTAGA
>JALULO010000271.1 GCA_027056215.1 Campylobacterales bacterium
AACTAAAAGCCCGTGGTATCATCTATCAGAGTGTGGAAGAATCTGGTGCATCTTTTTTTGATAAGATAAGTTTTAAACGTAAAAAAGAGTTACCAGCCAAAAATCTGGCAAATTTATCGCGAAATCTGGCTATTTATCTTAGAAGTGGTATCCCCATCGTAAATGTGATTCGTTTGGCAAAATCACAGTATGAAAAAGAGCCTGTGATGGTTGATTTTCTCAGTTCACTTGAAACCAGTATGGATGAAGGAAAGAGTTATTATGTGGCACTGGAGTCTCAGGAAATCATCGCTCTTCCGACATTTTACAAACAATCGATCAAAGTAGCAGAAGAGAGTGGTTCTCTATCTGAAGTGCTTATGGAAATGGCGCGATTTGTAGAAGAGCAAGATAAAGTAGCGGGTAAGGTGAAACAAGCGTTGGTTTATCCTATGTTTATCGTTGTGATTTCGGTGATGATGGTGGCATTTATGTTGACGACTGTTGTGCCTAAGATCACTGGCATGTTTACCCAACTTAAACAAGAGCTTCCAGGTATCACCAAAGCCGTTATCGCTGCTGGAGATTTTTTGGGTGCATATTGGCTTTTTATCGCAGTTGTTATTATTGTGCTTACCGTTGTTTTTCAGTTTTTGGTTCACACTAATAAGCGTTTTAAATATGGATATCATCTTTTTTTACTGAAGTTACCTCTCTTTGGAAAGATTATAGAAACATTTGAGTTGGCTAGATTTTCCTATATCACTTCTGTGCTTATACGATCTGGTGTAACATTTGTTCATGCAGTAAAACTTGCTGCCAATATTCTTGACAATGAAGTGATAAGAGAACAGTTTGTTAAAGCATCCCAAGATGTTGTTGAAGGTAAAAAGTTTTCAACTTCCCTTTCTAAATATGGCAAGAATGTAGATAAATCATTTATACAAGCGATTGCACTTGGTGAAGAGACGAGTGAAGTTGCACTTGTCATGGAAAATCTTGCAGACCTCTATTTTGAAGAGAATCGTAGTAAAATAGATCTTTTTTTAGCACTTTTAGAGCCTATCTTGATTTTGTTTGTAGGTGTGACTATTGGTGTGATTGTTGTGGCAATGTTATTGCCTATCTTCTCCATGAACTTAGGAAATATGTAGAAATATCCAATAATATTTCAATTTGAAATATTATTAGCACTTTTTAAATATTTTTATTACAATACTCCTAACAAAACAAGGAGTTACTATGAAAACATCAAAAAGTTTAACATACCAAAGTCCATTTGAGGGTAAAGATTTAGCTGTTACATTGTGTCAGGAAAGTTTTTGGATGACACAGATTCAGATGAGTACACTATTTGGGTGTGATGTTCGCATGATTCATATAACACTCAAAGCACTTTTCGCATCAGGTGAACTTGAAGAAGATATTGTGAATAAAAGTCTTGATGCCTATACGGCTGATGGTAGAGTATATAGTGCAAATTTTTACAACCTTGATGCAATCATCGCAGTAGGTTATAGAATCAATCCAAAAGAAGCAACACACTTTCATATTTGGAGTATGCAAATGCTTAAAACTCACCTTCTTGAGGGTTTGGAGATCAAAGAGTACAGCATCATTGAGAGTATCAGAAGAAAAGTTTCTCATATGTTAGCTGTAGCATAAAACAACTATCACTTATCATTAGAGGTCTCCTTAATACTATTTTAGTACAATGTAGCACAAAAAAGGATAATCATGCAAGTAGCGCCGAGTATTTTATCTGCTGATTTTGGTAGATTGGATGAAGAGGTCAGGGCGATATGTGAGGGTGGTTGTGATCTTGTTCATGTCGATGTGATGGATGGTCATTTTGTACCAAACCTTACGATTGGACCAGTGGTTGTAAAAAGTGTTGCAAAAGCAAGTACAAAACCTTTAGATATACATTTGATGGTTGAGAATAATACTTTTTTTGTAGATTTATTTGCTCCTTTGAAACCAAAACATATATCATTTCATTTTGAAGAAGAAAAACATCCTCATCGTTTGATTCAAAAGATAAGAGATTTGGGAATCTCTCCTGCAATCGTACTCAATCCACATAGCCGTCCTGAGGATTTAGAATATATCATCAATGATTTGGATATGGTACTTTTGATGAGTGTCAATCCTGGCTTTGGAGGTCAAAAGTTTATTCCTAGTGTTATTGAAAAATCAGCAAGATTGAAAGATTTGATTTTACGTAAAGGGGCATCTACATTGATAGAAGTAGATGGTGGTGTCAATGATAAAAATATTGTTAATTTGAAAAATGCTGGTGTAGATATCGTTGTTGCAGGTAGTTATGTTTACAATAGTGATGACTATGCTAAAGCAATCAAAAGTTTACAGATATAGTATGCGTGTAAAAATATGTGGTATCACAAATCTCGAAGATGCTATTGATGCTATTGATGCTGGCGCAGATGCCTTGGGTTTTGTTTTTTATGAAAAATCACCAAGATACATCACACCACAAAGGGCAAAAGAGATTGTTGCTTTGATACCACCTTTTGTAGAGAGGGTAGGATTGTTTGTCAATGTAAGTGCTAAGGAAGTCAATGAAATCACTGCTTTTACAAAGATGAGTCTTGCACAGATCCATTTTGAAGCAACACAAAATTTTTATGATGCACTACATGTTAAACATCTTAAAGTTGTACGTGCAAAATCTCCCCAAGATGTGCATAGATATCATGATGAGTATCGTATAGTGGATGCATTTGTTGAAAGTTATGGTGGCGAAGGAAAACGTGTAAATCCTGAGTGGTTTAAAGATGTAGATTGTTCAAAAATCATCCTTGCGGGAGGATTAAATGAAGATAATGTACATCAAATGTTGGATTTTCCTTTTTTTGCCTTAGATTTAAGCAGTGGAGTAGAGAAGAAAAAAGGAAAAAAAGATAAAATAAAGATGAAAAATTTTATTAAAGCTGTGAAAAATGGAAAAATTTGATAATCTTGTAAACAAGTTACAATTGGGTGCTGTGCCAAAAGATGAATTTTATGGTTGCATGAATCGATTGAAAAAAAACTTTGATCTTGAATTGGATATAGAAACACTTAATTTCTATGGTCTTCCCGTTCGCGAAGATGAACAAAAAGTATATTTACGGACACAGAAAAATTCTTATAAAGATGAAACATATTGTGTTGTTGATATAGAAACCAATGGAAATAGTCCTGTTAAAAATCAGATTATTGAACTTGGTGCTATCAAATACAAAAATGGTGAAATCGTAGATCGTTTTGAATCATATGTATATGCTGATTATATTCCTCAGGCGATTATACGTTTGACACATATAGAACAAAGTGATTTGGCAGATGCTCCGTCTTTAAAAAAAGTACTCTATGATTTTAAACTTTTTCTTGCAGACGATGTATTTGTAGCACACAATGTTAAATTTGATTTTAATTTTATCTCTACTTCTCTCAAAACTGTAGGGCTTGAAGAACTACTAAATCGTAAACTTTGTACGGTTGATCTATCACGAAAAACGATTAAAGCACAAAAACATGGTTTGGGATATCTCAGAGAATTTTTAAATATCCAAATAGGGGATCACCACAGAGCATATGCAGATGCTATAAGTGCTGCAAAAGTGTTAGATGCGTGTTTTGAAAATATTCCACCAGAAGTGATTTCGACAGAGGATTTGATAAAGTTCTCAAAAAATGCGCCAAGAACAACCGCTAAAAAGAAAAAAGAGAGTATAAAGGAAAAGATAGAATAGTTTTATAGATTCTAAAAGAGGCAAAAGCCTCAATTAGATACGTTTAGTGGTGAGATTTTAGGATTAATGTCGTCATTTTTATATTAATCGCAACAAATCTAACCAATTGCCAAATCACACATGTTCTTAGAAACTTTTGTGCTCCCATAGGTACCATTGTTCCAAATTGTGGACTATATGGGTCGATGTGTTGTAAGTGTTTTGCTTGTTTTTCTGCCATTTTATCTCCTTGTTATATTTTAATCTATCTGGAAGTAAAACCTTAGTTTCACACTGATGTGAAGCTAAAGTAGCACTTCCTAGCTTTTTTATTCTGGAATCAGTGTCCAACCTGGTTTAAGTTGTGCTTTCCATAAAAATGCATGGTGAAGCAGGTGCTTAACCCAGTGCGCTGCTAGTCCTAGTTCTCCTGTTGTACCGTGCATATCACGTCCAACTCCTGGATACTTTTCAAAGTCAGGGATGATTGGATATACCGTCATCGCTGCAGCTGTTCCGTTAAACAAACCTTTACCAGCACTTGCAACACAAGCTGCACCCATTTCTGCCATAGAAGCTGTATGTGTCACTTCTGTAGCACCATCTACGATCATATCCCTGATACTTGAAGCTACTGCTTTACCCATCATTGCACTTGGCATACCAGTTCTTGGAGGAGTAGGGTTGATTGGTGTTCCGTTTGGTGAACTCATAGGTTTACTGATAAGATGCGGTGGTGCAAATGCAATACCGACTGCAAACATATTTTTATAGGTTGGGTTTTGTAAAGTTTTTGGCCAGTCACTTGCTTTCCAGTTTTCATAAGCACCTGCGCCATAGTTTGCATCAACTTTCATAAAGCCGTTTGGTGCAAAGATAGTACCTGTGATATCTTCACCTGCTTTGTCAAATGCTTTTAGACCAACACCTGCAAATGGTGGGATTAACATAGCAAAATCAAACTCTTGCTCACCCATCTCTCCATCAAGTGTTTCGTATGAAGCTTTTCCAGCTTCTACTTTATTTACATGTGCTCCGATGATCCACTCAAGACCTCTTTCAGCATAAAGTGATTCTGAAAAGATTTTACTACTGGTTGCATAACCACCCATACTAAAGTGGATACCACCCATACCAAAATCACCAAGGAAAGATTCATTTGAAATCCAGATCATCTCTGCATTGTCTCTAACACCAGCCGCTTTTAGTTTATGTTCGATATTGAAAATATACTCAAATGCAGCACCTTGACATGTACACATACCATGACCGGTTCCGACAAGGAACTTTAACTTTTCACCTTTTTTCATGCGTTCGATACATTTATCCAACTCTGCAGCTGCGTGTAAAGCATGATCTGCTGTACAAACTGAAACAGTATGTTCTCCTAGTTGTCCTTGTCCATTTCCAAGACCTGGAGTTGCATCAAAGTTAAGTTTTGGTCCTGTTGCATTGATAAGATAATCATATGTTAATTCTTCAGTTTCACCTTCTTTAGCTGAATCTGTATACTCAATCGTAATATATGCTTTATCTTGATCTTTACCACCTTCAGGATGTACTGAAACGGCTTTAGCTTGTCTATAATCAACGCCACCTTTTGCATATACAGGTGCTAAATCAAAAGTAACTTCTTTTTTTGTCATCTCTCCAACACCTACCCAGATGTTTGAAGGAATCCAGTTCCATTTACTATTTGGAGTAACAACTACAACTTCATGTTCTCCTCCAATCCATTTACCTAGAAACGATGCAGCAGTGTGACCTGATACACCAGCGCCCATAATTACGACTCTTGCCATATATTCTCCTTTGTTAATATAAAATCATCTAATAATTATATGATAAAGAAGTTTAAGATTATATTATATGAGGATGAGAGAATTATATTTAAAAATTATAATTCTAAGTAAGGTTTATATTAATTATAAGTAATCATTTTTAAAGTTTACATATCGTGTTGCAGAATCGTACAGTTCTTTGACTTCTTCATCTGTAAGTTCTCTGATAAGTTTTGCGGGAGAACCCATAATCAGGCTCTTTGGTGGAAATATTTTATTTTTTGTGACAAGTGATCCTGCCCCCA
>JALULO010000272.1 GCA_027056215.1 Campylobacterales bacterium
AAGAGAATGGTGGAGATGGGTAAAGATGTTGTGATTTTGCTCGATTCTATCACCAGACTTGCCCGTGCTTACAATACCGTCACACCATCAAGCGGTAAGGTACTCAGTGGTGGGGTGGATGCAAATGCCCTACACAAACCAAAACGATTTTTTGGAGCAGCAAGAAACATAGAATTTGGAGGTTCTTTGACCATACTCTCTACGGCACTTATCGAAACTGGAAGTCGTATGGATGAAGTGATTTTTGAAGAGTTTAAAGGTACAGGTAACAGTGAAACTGTACTGAACAGAAATATCGCCGATCGAAGAATCTACCCTGCTCTAGATATCTTAAAATCTGGAACAAGAAAAGAAGAGTTATTGCTCTCGCCTGATCTTTTACAAAAAGTCTGGGCACTCAGATCGGCCATGAGTCAGATGGAAGATATCGAAGCATTGAAATTTCTATACTCTAAAATGCAAAAAACAAAAAATAACGATGAATTTTTATCTATTATGAATGAAGGTGCATAGTAAATTATGCGAGCCGGTGTTTTTGACAGTGGTGTAGGCGGATTAAGTGTTGTCAAAAGCCTCAAAGAGCATAAACTCTTTTCTGAAATCATCTACTTTGGTGACACTGCTCGTGTACCCTATGGAGTCAAAGATAAAAATACTATCATTCGATACTCACTAGAAGCTTTAGAGTTTTTTAAAAATTTTGATATAGATATCATGATCGCAGCGTGTAACTCTGTTAGTGCCTATGCTATCAATGAACTCAAACAGAGTGCGCCTTTTGCAATATCTGGGGTTATAGAACCTGGTGTACTGGCACTTAAAAATAAAACAGACGATAAAGATGCTTCTATCCTGATCCTTGGTACAAAAGCAACCATCAACAGCGGGCGTTATGAAACACTTTTAAGAGAATATGGTTTTAACAACATCACTTCTCTTGCACCTTCACTGTTTGTACCGATAGTAGAAGAGGGATTATTTGAGGGAGAAGTGTTAGAAACTGTTATGCACCACTATTTTCATAATCTCCAAGAACCAGATTTCATCATCTTAGGATGCACCCATTTTCCATTGATTGCAAAAGAAATCTCACACTATTTTCCACATGCAACTCTGATTCACTCAGGTGAAGCAGTCGTAGAGTATCTACAATCTAAGTACTCATTTGAAACAACTTTTCAACAAACTGCCATCAAGTTTTTTGCCTCAGAAAATCCAGACAAATTGAAACAAACTGCTAAAACATGGCTATAATTTACAATACAAAAGGCATCTATTTCCCCTGTGCTCTATGCAATGGATGTTTATAATCAGTTTTTTCACAACCACCAAGTACAAACGATAATGCCAACACCGTGATAAAAAATACAAAATCTTTCATGCTTTACAATCTCCTTATATAACATTAAAAGTAAATCGCCAACTTCAATAAAAACTTTATAACTTTGTAGTACAATAAAATCAAAAAGGTTTTACGTGTCCCAAGTTTTAGCACTTAAATATCGTCCTTCGTCATTTGAAAAACTTATAGGTCAAGAGACTATCACACAAACTTTGACGATGGCACTTAACCAAAACAGGCTTTCTCATGCCTACCTATTTTCAGGTCTTAGGGGTAGTGGGAAAACATCAACTGCACGTATCTTTGCCAAATGCCTAGTCTGTGACAATGCACCAACTTCAACACCATGTGAAGTGTGTGAAAACTGTAAAATGGCAAATGAAAGTCGCCACATAGATATCATAGAGATGGATGCAGCAAGCAGTCGAAAGATCGACGATATTCGCTCCTTGATAGAACAAACAAAGTACAAACCAAACAGTGCTGCCTATAAGATTTTTATCATCGATGAAGTACATATGTTAACCAAAGAGGCTTTTAACGCACTCTTAAAAACACTCGAAGAACCGCCTGAATATGTCAAGTTTATCTTAGCAACGACAGATCCGATGAAATTGCCCCCGACTATCTTATCGAGAACACAACATTTTCGTTTTAAAAAAATCAACCAAGCAGAAGTCATCAAACACCTTTCCCACATCCTTAACCTTGAAAATATCCAATATGAAAATGAAGCCCTCGGAATACTCACCAGAGCAGGAAACGGATCTCTGAGAGATACCCTGACACTACTTGACCAAGCCATCATATTTTCAAAAAATTTTGTTGATGCAAAAAGTGTCGCTTCGATGCTTGGCGTACTTGATCCAGAGTACATCAGTACCATCTATGATCATATCATGCAAGCCAACAAAGATGCCATCATCACCCATATCAAAGAACTTGAAAATTATGAATGCGAAGTAGTGATCGATGAACTCATTTCCTATCTGAAAGAGCGTTTTTTTGAGCAAGATGCTAGATTTTCCACGATGTTAAGTGACCGTTTTTTTAAGATACTCAGTGAATCTAAAAAACTACTTTTTTTAAATGCCGACAATACGTTTGTATTGACGCTGGTACTCTTTAAAATGCTTGAAGCAACCAAGATAAAAGAGATCGATGAGATGATCGCACAGCTAGAGACAAAAGTTTCTATGCAACAACCAAAACAAAGCCCTTCACCCAAGCCCGTTGTGCAACAAACACCACAAGAGCAAACCAACAAAGTCGAGACCAAAACACAAACACCCTCCACCGACTATAGCAAGTACTATGAAAATCTACTAGCAAAACTCTATGATAGAAACTATGAACTAGGAGAGTGTTTCAAACAGAGCATCACATTCATAGACTATAGTGACAATACACTCACACTGATGTCATGTGCAAATGATGTATGTAAAAAACATCTTAGACTCAGTTCTGGTATCATCAAACATTTTGTCAAAGAAGTCTTTGGATTTGAAAGCACCATCGCCATGAAAGCCTGCAATAAGGAAATACCACCAGCACCAGTACATGAAGAAAAAGAAATAGAAGCCAAAAAAGATCATGTTGAAGAAAACACACCAACAGACAGTTGCATAGCAAATCAAACCATAGGTGACAATAATACAAATGAGATAAATGGAGAAAATATTTTAGAGAACCCTTTTGTTAAAAAGGCAGGAGAGCTCTTCGAGCCCTCCAAGATTATTGTAAAATCAAAGATTTAGTTATTATTTTACACAGGTAACAAAATATTTATCTCCCTGATCTTCTGGAGCCTCAGCATAATATGCTGTATTTGCTTGTCCAAGAGAGTTTAAATGTACTGCATAAGATGTTCCTGCATTTGTACCATCTGTGTTTGTCCAAAGTACTGCAGGTTTTAAGTTTTCAGGATCGTTAAGTCCTGTAGTCCCATCTAAATAAGTAATTGTCCTTAATTCAGCCAAAGTAGGGATTCTCCAACCTGCACCAAATTTTCCACAATATGCTGCTGCTGTGATATCATTGCCTGTAGCACCTGCTAATGGGAATCTAGCCTGATTTGCATGTCCTGGATCAGAAATTTTATCATAAG
The DNA here is from genome assembly GCA_027056215.1 of Campylobacterales bacterium. Classification (GTDB taxonomy): domain Bacteria; phylum Campylobacterota; class Campylobacteria; order Campylobacterales; family QNZT01; genus QNZT01. The sequence continues at coordinate 3,450 of JALULO010000272.1, forward strand.
TATGAATCGGTGTCCAACTTAGACCTGTAGTAATATCTTTAATACCCTGAAGCGTATTTGTTGTATTACTCTCATTAATTGTAACAGCTATGTTTTCTGTTTCATGTTTCTTTTCAATTGTACTGCCTTGCATACAAATAACTTTACGCTGTGTTGTTGCTTCTGCACTTGAACTTTGTCCAATAATATCATCTGTAAAGAATGCAACATATTGACCAGCTGCCCATGATGCGGATGTTCCATCATTTGGCCGTAAAGTAGTTGTTAAAAGATCTTTTGGAGATGGTAAACTCTGATTATTATCAGCACAAAATTGAACAGCCTCAGCATAAGTTTTATCTACCGTTGATGCACCTACCTGTCTGTTATCAGGGTTAACAATCCACCTATTTTCGGTATTACTTACTGTTATCAAGTTAGGTGTATTGAGTGTAGTAGCTCCATATTGATATGCACTATAGGTACTAGTTCCACCGTTACCAGCTCCTGCACCACCACCGTTACCAGCTCCTGCACCACCACCGTTACCAGCTCCTGCACCACCACCGTTACCAGCTCCTGCACCGCCACCGTTACCAGCTCCTGCACCGCCAGAGGTAGTAGTTCCACCTCCGCCACCACAGCCAGCGAAGATCATAGCACCTGCAATTAAAGAGAGAAAGATTGTTTTTTTCATGTTGTATCCTTTAAAATTTTTGTTACTTTTATATATCGTCATTTAGAAATGATTCTTTAATACTGCTTTTGTAAAAAAAATCATCCTATAACATAACTCTTTTACCTATCAACTAATTTATAAATTATTAATTTTTAACACAAGTCACAAATAGTGTCTGATCCTGATCTTCAGCACGCATAGTTGCGATATCTCCCGTTAAATCAAGTACGTAATTTTGGGATTTATTGGCTGCAGCATTGGTAAACTCTGTTGAAGACCAAATAACACTTGTACCAGTAGGAGCAACAGCAGTCGGTACTTTATGATCATTTGTATGCATCAATGTACGAAGTTCATTGATATTTGGTAATCTCCAATTTCCACCATCTTCGGTTAAGCCTGTACAATAATCTGCAGCTCCACGATTGTCTATAGCATAACGATTATTTCCATCAGTAGGATCTCCAACTGAAGTCCATTTTAACTGTGTTGTCTGATCAGTTGTGATATTACCTTCTGTCACAAATGTATCTACAGGTGAAGGAGCACCTTTGACACATACAACAGATCTTGTAGCATCACCATTGTTTTCTATGGTATCTGCGCCTGCTGCAAAGTTAACAGACAAAAATTTATCACCAATTTTAGCGGCCCATGATTCAGAAAGTCCGTTAAATGCACTAAGTTCATTTTCAAGTAAACTAGCACTAGCGTGATCTCCTTTTGCATAATCTATCAAATTTAAAATCTCATCTCTACTTGCTAGTCGATAGCCTGTTGTAGTACAAAAGTTCTTAGCATCATCAAAATTTACAACATTTGCAGGTGCTTCATTTAACCATCTTAAACCTGATGGTCCAACAACATCACTACCGTCAACAATCAAATCTTTATCTCCTGTTGGTGCAACTGTAGCCTGAGCCTGTGTTTGTACCACATCAAATGTTAAAATTTTATTTCCAGCATTTCCTGCAGTATCAGTAGCTGTAACCGTTACATTAAATTCATTACCACCATTATCATCAAAACTTGGTGCTGAAAATGTCAAGGTAGATCCTGTCAATGAAAAATGATCCGTCACAGGAATATTAAATGTTGCAGCTTCATTTGCTGCTAATGTCGTTGTATTATTTGTATCCTCTTGCACCTGTATCGGTGTAACAGTCGTGATAACCGGTGCTGTTGTATCCTTAACTTCTGTTTTTGTTGACGTACTGTTTCCACCACATCCACTACTGAAAATCGCTAAAGAAGCCACCATTGAAATATAAATAAAACTTTTTACCATATCTTATTCCTTTTATGTAATTTTTGTATTATAATTACATTTTACATATTAGAGCTTAATATTAAATAAATTGTTTTATTCTAAGTTAATTTTATATAAAAAATTTAACCTGCCTGTGAAATCAACACATCTTCAATCACTTTAGTGATATCCCCATCTAAAATCCCATCTACATTTGAATAGGCTATGTTTGAACGATTATCTTTTACCTGACGATAAGGTGCTAAAACATAAGATCTTATCTGGTGTCCCCAACCTATTTCACTCTTTTCGATCCCATCTTTGGCTGCTTGTTGTTTTTCAAGTTCAAATTCATAAAGTCTTGATTTGAGCATTTTGATAGCATTTGCTTTATTTTTATGCTGACTTCTATCATTTTGAC
>JALULO010000273.1 GCA_027056215.1 Campylobacterales bacterium
TATCTATATCTCCTACTTTCTTTTTTAGGGTATATCCAGCATTTGCTGAAGTAGCTAGTATGGTTGCTGTGAGTAGTCCTGTTGTTAGTTTTAGTATAGTTTTTTTCATTATATTGTCTCCTCTTTTGTTTTAAATTGATTTAGTTTTTGTGATAGTGTTTCGGTTTTGTTAGAGATATCTTGTGATGAATCATTTATATCTATTATTTTGTATATAAAAAAGTGTAGTAGTACTACACTTTTTTACAAGGAGGTTGTCGGACTCATCTAATGCTACATATAATCAAGTGTGAGTCCGACAACCTCCTTGTTTTTTCACAAAATTAAAACTTTAATGTTGCTTGAATGGAAAGAAGATTTCCTGTCTTATCCAATACTTTTTGTGCTTTTGCATTGCCTGGAGCTTTTGCATCTCTTATAGCATAATTAATATCGATTCTATTAGGTCCTTTAAAGTGATATGAAAGTCCTAATGTCGTAGTTTTAAACTCTCTTCTACCTTTTGTGGAATTAGTCAAACGATTTAGATAGTCATATCTTCCAAGTACTTCCCATTTTTTAGGTACGACATAATATTGTAAACTTAAATATCCACCATTTGCTTCATTTTTTTCATCTGCAGCTATCTGGTATTGCCAATTTTCATTGTAAGGATCTGCATCTACATCTTTTGCACCATTATAAATCATACCTTTAGCTTTTATGTATTCAGCATCAACTCTTAAACCATTATGAAAGTAGTCTATACCTGCACCATAACGAACTCTTTTATAGTTAGTATTGTGTAGTTTTCTTTTTCCTGTTTGATACCAAGCAAAACCTTTTACAGACTGAGTAAAATACCCATGTCCTTTACCAAACAAATATTCACTAGCAAGATAACCATAGTAATTCATTTGACCAGAAGCATTGGATGAACTTAGACCTGTACCATTACCAATCATACCAGCTACAGATACTGTTACATTAGGTTTGATTTTTTCAGTATGAAAAAGTTCTATACCTCTATCACGATATGCACCAACAGATTGTTGTGGTGCGGCTTGGAATACACCAGGAGAAACTTCAGTAGCATTATTTGGTATAAATCTTTCAAGTAGCAGTTGTGAACCTGCAGTAGTAAAATTACGATACTCTGAAGCAAATACCGCTCTCATACCCTCTTCACTACCAGGATATTTGAATTGACCTACACGAATATTAACATTAGGCAATCCCCTATAAGTGATTGATGCATCTGTTAATATATTATCGCTGTTGTGTCCAGCAGGCTTAGTAATACCATCTTCACCTAATTCCATCATAAAGAAATAATCTATTGTATTTGCTTTATCAAACATACCACGAACAGCAAGTCTAGCACGATTTATTTCAAATCCTTTTTGTGAATTAAGTGTAGGAGGTATCATCGAAAGAGGTGTCAGATTTTTTCCAGCTTTTGGACCTGCAGCAGGAATCAAAATATCACCATAATTTTTTTGATATCCTCCTTGGATAAATCCCCAAAATCTTGGTTTATTATTGTGGTTGGCAATCTTTTTTCCACCTTTTTTTATAAAAGAAGGCTCAGTTCCTGCTATACTCAACCAATCTGCAGCATGCAATCCCACAGAAAGCACTGACATAGCAGCAAGTGAAAAGATTATTTTTTCTAATTTTCTATTTTTCATGTTATCTCCTATTTTATTTTATTATCACCACGGATTTTATCTATATCTAATCCAAATTGTTTAAAATTGCTACGAACAGAGTGTTTCTCTTTAAGAACTTTTGAGTTGTAGTGTCCCATTTCAGATTTTGGAAATAATCCTTTTTTCAAATCAAAATCAGCATGAGGTTGAGCATTTACATAAAGTATAATATCTGCTGCTTCTTGATCTTTTAGTGTACCACCTTGTCCTAAAGGCATGTTAGATTGTATCCAATTAGCTCCCTTGTTGAGTTTGCTCATACCTGCTCCAGTATTGTATGATAGCCATTCACCTTTTGCATTTTTACCCCAAAGTGGTGGAAAAGTTCCAACTCCAGCACCATTTTTACCATGACATGATGCACATTTTGCTTCATAAAGCTTTTTACCATTTAAATAGTTTTTATGTGTTGCTTTTTTTTGGATTTTTGCAAAATGTTTTGCCCCACCTTTCCATCTTTTTGAGTTTAAAGCACTACATGGCATTTTAGGGTTCATACTCATCTTCATACCAGTAGATAACCAAGTAACATATGTTGCCATTGCCACAGAAGCTTTAGTATCTATGATTGGTCTTTTACCATTCATACTTCTCATGAAGCAGTTGTTGATTCTATCTTGTAGTGTTTGTACTGATTTTTCTCTTTTAGAATATGCAGGAAATGCTGCAGCAGTACCAAAAAATGTACCTATACCAGAACCTGTTCCAGGTTTTCCATCACTTCCTTTTAAGTGACAACTAGTACACTGTAATTTATCCCCGACCAAATCCTTAGTCAATGGATGTGTATTTGTATGTGCTAAGATATCCTCACCCAGTTTTACCATTTTCCCCACTTCTCCAGCAGGATAATCTTTTGGTGCATCTGTTGGAATATTTCCAGCAAACAGTGCCAAACTTGCCAAAGAGCATAATCCAAATACTCTTAGCGAATACATTCTTGTTGTTGATTTCATAATATTCTCCTTTAAATTGGTTTATGAACTATGAAATGTTAACACTGCCTTCGTAACTTTTTCGTAACTTTTTATTTTCACTAAATAAAGGTATATGTAAAGGTACTTCCTTTTTGAGTTGAAGTTATAACGGAGATTTTAATATGATTTTTTTCACATATATGTTTGACAATACTTAATCCTATACCAAAGCCACCTTTGATAGTATCTTCACGACGATATCTTTCAAAAATCCCTTTTATATTTTTAATACCAACTCCCTGATCCTTAATTAATAGCACTATTTTTTCATCTTTACGAAAGAGTTTAACAAAAATTTTTCGCCTTTTTTTACTATATTTGATAGCATTTGAGAGAGTATTGTCTATGATTCTCTGAAATTCTATACGGTTAATCTTGAGAGTGATATTATTCATAATCTTTTCTTCAATCTCAATCTCTTTCACTTTTGCCAAATCACGAAATACTTCAATTCGGCTATGTAAAAAATAAGAGGCATCAATTTTTTCAGGTTGGTACTTTACATGTGTATGTTTGATATGATACTCTATATCTTCATAGATTAGTATCATACTTTGCATACTATTATTTAGCCGTCTAAGGACTTTATTTTCCTTAGTATTTCTTAATGTTTCAAGATTGAGTTGCATAACCCCAAGAGGTGTTTTGAGTTCATGCATCGCATCGTTAAAAAAGGTTTTTAAATAACGATTAAGCTGTTCTAGTGGTCGCAAACTTATTTTTACAAAAAAGAGTGTCATTAGAAAAATTACAGCACCTAAAAAAAGTGCAGAGATAAAAGCTCTTGTATATATATCTTTGTAAGAAAAATATTGAAAAACCAACAAATACTTAGCACCTATCCGATTGCTATTAAGAGAAATCTTCTTATATATATATTTACCCTTATCTATCTTACTAATACTAGTATCTGTTGTAAAAATTCTTTTGTCGTTAGAATCATAAAGAGCTGCATTGTAAAACAGCGAACGAGGAAAATCAAACACATGCTCTTTTGTCCTTGAAAAATCGTAAATACTTTTTTGTATATTATAGGCATAATATTCTAAGTTTTGCATCTGATTTTGGCGATAACTTTTTTTCTCAACAGAGATATAAAACCAAGCTGGAATACTTACCACTAATATAATCATCATAGAATAGAAAAATGCTAGTGTATAGATATAATGTTTATCCTTTTCTATCAATCTTATATCCCCATCCTTTTTGACTGACAATCAAATTACTACTAGTTTTATCACGAATTTTTTTGATACACATACGAATATCAGACTCCGTAACCATTTTACATTCCCATACATCTTCCCACAATTTTTTGGTTGAGACAAACTTTCCAATTCTTGCTATGAGATAATCCCATACTTTTTGCTCTTTTGGAGTAAATCGTACTAGTTTATCTCCCTTCATTAGAGTTCCAGTTTTGGGATTATAACAGTAATCCTCATCTAGTTCTACTTCATCTTTACAAGAGTGAAAGTAAAATAGTTTCAAGACTTGCTCGATACGATATTTCAGCTCTTTTGCTGCAAATGGTTTTCGGATATAGTCATTACATCCTAGTTCATATCCGATACTCAGATTATCAATATCTGTTAAAGAAGTAATAAAGATAACTGGTGTTTCATCTCCCACTCTACGAATTGTCTTGACAATATCATAACCATTTATACCAGGCACTCTTATATCCAACAACAACAGTTGATAACTTTTAAAGTGGATTGCATTAAGTGCTTCATCACCATTTTCAAAACTTTCTACATGATAGCCTAGTGATTTAAGATATTCATGTATTGTTTCTTTATAGTCTATTTCATCTTCAAGTAGTAAAATTCTCATCGTATTATCACTCCTGAACTATTTTGTTCCACCAAATTACTATGAAAACTAATACTATCAATATCTGGCACATCCTTTTGCAAAGCAACCATACAATAGCCTAATCTTTCATTGTTAAAATTTTTAATATCAAAATACCCAAATGCATAACCACCTATCGTAAAGTATCCATAACTTCCAAGTTTATCTAAAGAAGCATTTTTTAGATTATCAAAAGAGATTTTATCATATATTTTATTTACTAGTACAAATTTATTATGTAGAAGTGGTTGTTTTTTAAGTGTTGTAGCAATTGGAAGGTATTTTTTATCCAATAAAATAAAAAATGAATATCCCTGTTCAGACAGTTTTTTATGTAAGTGTGAAAATCCTTCGATTACTTCAATAGATCCTTGAAATACCCCATCTTTAATAATTGGAGAAATAGCTTTTATGTTTAATCTTTTACCTACTTCAATAGAAACCAATGGTTTTTTATATTTTTTTACCAAAACAAGACCTCTACGAAATGATGCCAGGGGTACATCTTTAATAGAAAAATCCCAGCTTCGCAGATAGGTATGTAGATTTTTATCATGTACTTGCACTTCAAATGTATATTTCTGAAGTTTTTTCAAACTTAATAGCTTTTGGTAAATAATGTCAAATGTCTTTTTTCTATTTTTATTATAAAATGCTTTTAGAAAACTCTTATCTTCAGATAGCAATAGAGACAATGAAAGTGCATGCTGTTGTTCTTCATCAAGCATATTTCTAGTCAAAAGCAATGCATTTTCCAATGAATGTACTATATCACTTCCCTCATAGGAACGATTTAGTGTATAAACAAAATAAAAAGATATTGTCAAAACAATTAAAGCAAAAATAAGGACAATTTTGTCAATTTTGCTAATAATATTGTCAAATATACCCACGGAGTGCCCACCTATTTTGTTGTTTCTGTTCTTGCATAGTACCAAAAAAGTCCTTGTATGCCATAACAGAACAATCTTTTTAAAACTTGATTTATGTTGATTTCTATCTTTTTTGGATATATGAGAATAATCAAATATAAGTACTGCCAAGTTTTGTTTTTATAAACTTTATCTTAAAAGAGTTTCAGATGTCCGCAATCAGCGAACACCTGAAACTATAAAGGGGGGGGAGTTGAAAGTGTGCAAAACTTTTTTATGTGGTTTTATATTTTAAGGCAGGGGATTATTTTATCCCTTTATCTGCCCAGTATTTTCTTATTTGATCTTTTGTAGAAGCTGGAAGTGGAACATA
>JALULO010000274.1 GCA_027056215.1 Campylobacterales bacterium
AACTGAGTAAAATCGCGATAATAGTGACTGCTTGCACAATCCCATTTCCTTCTGTGAGGTGCTCTTTCCCAAACATCTCTTTGATCAAACCATATTTTGCCGGTGAAAAGATAGCACTTTGTGCGGCGAGTAAAAAGGTTAGAAAAAGTGATGTTTTAAACATACCAAAATAGTAAGCTATAGCGATCAGTGTAACAATCACCAAAGAGAGTCTTGAAGCATAATGCAACACTTTTGACTTTGAAAAACGATCACTCAAATAACCTGAAGGGGTAAAAAGCATCACAAATGGTAAGAGAATCAAAGCATTGACAAAGGCTGTTAAAACGATTTGATCAGAGCCATTGTAAATCTTGAAGATGCTGTTTTGTAAAATGATTTTATCACCCAGATCAACAATCGCATTGATAAAGATAACAAAGATATAGGGCAGGGCACCGCGAATTTTCAATAACGCTAACATGAAAGATCCTTTGTATTCGCTTCAACTCTTCTTTTATGCTCTTGTATGGTTGCACGATTGAAGATATAGGGTTTGACTTTGAGTATGATATCAAATATCACTTTTTGTAATCTATTGTTTTCATTGTTACTATGTTGGGTTAAGATTTTTGCACCCATTTTATATTCGAGTTTTGCCAACTGTGTAGCACATCTTTCATAAGCTTCGATGAGAGAGGGATCGATCGTAACCTCTTTTGCATCAGATAAGATACGATTTACCTCATCTTCATGCTCTTTTGACTGCATCGCACTGAGGTACTCGAAGATCATATCAGCAGAATTGCTAAAATCAAGTTTGTTATCTTTTACTATCTCTTTAATATGTGCGATAGAGTAACCAAGATTTTCTTGAAAGTATTTGATAAATTCTAAGATTTTAATGGTTTTTGCATCATATAGGTGGACATTTGGCTTTGGTTTTTGAGGTTCGGGAAGTAATCCCTCTTTGATGTAGTACAAAATGGTAGATTTACTCACACCACTTTGTGCTACAAGTTGTGACATCTTCAGACTCATGACGACTCCTTTTTAGGATAACGTCATGATAGCAGGTTTTTTATATAGTGTCAAGTGTTGCTTTACATTTAATGGTTTATGATATTTTCCCACTCTATCAAATCACCAATAGAAGCACTAGCTGTTTTACCAGGTGCAATATCGGTAAATGTTACAAGAGAGCCACCTCCACAACGCGTATTTGATGCAGTCACTGTACCAAAAGTTGAAGGATCATCCACAATAATTCCAGGTTGCACCCAACGTGAAAGTTGTTCCGACCCATTTTGTGTCATGATTACATATACAGAACAACTAGGTAGTG
>JALULO010000275.1 GCA_027056215.1 Campylobacterales bacterium
CACTTTATGCGTATGTCCAAAAGTTGCGTCTTGAAGAAGCGAATATGTTGTTAAAAGAAGAACAGTTAAGTATCGGTGAAATCGCCAAAAGGGTAGGGTATAAACACCAAGGACACTTTAGCAAACTCTTTTTTAAAACGTATGGTGTATATCCTAAAGAACTTGCAAAAAGATAATTCTTCTATTGCTAAAATAAAATCCCTTTTGTGATAAAAGTCACTTAAAAAACAATCCAAATAGTGCTACAATTTTACTAAGAGATTTTATGTATTAGAGGAGAAGGTTATGAATGTTATCACAAAAACTACTTTATTGACACTTGGGGCGATTTTGACATTTTATTCTATATTGTGGTTTTTGCCTGAAAAGGAGATCACTTATATGCCAGATGATACTTTACGAGCATATGCGCTCAGTCATGGGTTAGCTCCTGTTCCCAAGACATATCAGAAACTTTTAGAAGTTACAGACAATCCCAAAAACCCTCTCAGTCCTGCAAAAATAGCACTTGGAAAGAAACTTTTCTTCGATCCTATCCTTTCTCGTGATATGTCAATCAGTTGTTTACAATGCCATCTATTAAACGAAGGTGGTGATGACAATCTACCAACCGCCATAGGTTTTCATGGACAAGCAAATCCAAAGCATCTAAACTCTCCGACAGTGCTTAACGCTGCCCTGGCAAAAGCACAGTTTTGGGATGGTCGTGCAAAAGATGTTGAAGAACAGGCAGCAGGTCCCATGCAAGCACCTTTTGAGATGAATATCACACCCAAACTTGCCCTACAACGTATACGAAAGATACCAACGTATGTCGAGGAGTTTCAAAAAGTATTTGGTGAGGCAAATGGGAGTGTTACATTTAAAAATATCCAAAAAGCGATAGGTGCGTATGAGCGTACACTTTTAACCAGAGGCGCTTATGATAAGTTTTTGGAAGGGGATAACAGTGCTATAAGCCAGAGTGCCAAAAGAGGTATGAATCTTTTTATCCAAAAGGGATGTAAAGGATGTCATACTGGTATGTCTGTTGGTGGGCAGAGTATACAACATTTTCCACTCAGACGAGCGTTAAGTGATATCTTTAAAAATGATCCATTTCCTTTTCCAAATACGGGTGGATTTTTGGGTAAAGATTCTCAAAAACTCTTCCGTGTACCGATTTTAAGAAATATTACCAAAACTGCTCCCTATTTTCACAATGGATCCGTTAAAGAGTTAAAAGAAGCCATACGGATCATGAGCAAGTATCAGATAGGAAAAGAGTTTACACCCAAACAAATCAAAGATGTAGAAGCATTTTTGAAAACACTTGAAGGAGAGCCTGTACACTACCAAATCGACCTCTCCCCAAATGCCAATCTTGAAAAGATAAACCTTAAAGGCAGTGATCTTAGTCATCATGATCTGCATAGTATCAATCTCAAAAATGCAAACCTCCAAAACTGTGACTTTTTTGGCACAAACCTAAGCGGTGCAAATCTCACCGGTGCAAAAGTTGATGGAGCAAACTTTACCTCCGCTGATCTTAGCTTTGCCAACCTAAGTTATGTTGATTTAAGTCACATCGATTTGATTGAAACCAAACTTGAAAGTGTAAACCTCGAACATGCCATCTGGAGAGGTGGAAGAGTATGTCAAAAAGGATCGTTTGGAAAGTGTTTGTAAAAAACAATAAAAGTACCGGCACTCTTTAAAAGATTACCAGCACTTTGAGCAGTGAAGGGGCGAGATATTAATAATATTTGATATTTAACCCTACTGTTACGCTAAGTTGATTGTGTTCAACAGAAGAGACACTGCTAACTTTACCAAGGTTTTGTGCAACGGCTGATGGCATATTTTTCCCTCCTGCCATATTGGCAGTTTGTGCCTGTGCAAGTGCAGATGTGTCAAAATCTCTGTTTGCCACAGGTGAATAGACTACTGCAAAATCAAATGAAGTATGTTGACTGATACGTTTACCACCACCGAAAGTAAAATGATGTTCAGGAATAGCAGGGAATCCAGCAAGGTTAAAGTAGTTTAAGACAGCATTTTTATAATTTTTATAATTAAATCCATTTTGATCAAATGCCGGACCTGTTTTTAACTCTCTGATAGGGCTTTTGGCATAGTTATATCCCATTCTCCATGTCCATTGCCAGCCTTTTTTCTCAAATCCAAGGGCAAATACATTTTGATTTTGCCAGCCAAAATCCTCATAGCCGTCAGCACTCCCCCATAAAATATATTTATAATCGAATAAAATCGTTTTATCTTTGGAGAGTTTATATGCCAGACCGACCCCAATTTCACCCGGTTGGGATAGTTTATCGCTAAAGCCTTGTAATCCAAATGCCTGTGTAGCATCTGTAAGTTGATGTTCGTATGTCATCTTGATGGGTGTTTTTATGACCATACCAAGTGCTAGATGTTTCACATCGACTTTTTTAATCTCAAAATCCGGTACATCATACCCCACACCCAACTGCAACCCTATACCTAAATCTTCGGAGGAGCCTGTTCCGCTGCTGACATTATGCGAACCTCCTTTTCCGTCTGACTGATAGGCACCGCTGTTAAAAGACATAGAAAGTGCACCATATTGTAAAACAGGGACAATACCAATACGTAATTTGTCATTGATCCTTTTTGCATACGGTATAGCAAATGACATGATTTGTAAACTGGTAGTCAGTTGATTGGTACCGTTTTTCGTTCCGATATATTCATTTTGCGGGGTAACAAGACTGGGTTTATGCCCAGCGAATGGATTGCCGTAAAAGGGTTGGTCTTTATGATAATCAACACCCATACCTGCAATACCGAACATACCGATACCCCAGGCTGTATTTTTATCCAGTTGGTAAGAGATGGCAACTTCCGGGATGAACGAATCGAGCTTGTCATTGTCTTCATAGGATGGATTTGAATTTGCTCCACCTATTGCAGATGTATCAACACTGCTTTTAAACTTAACATTGGGCATGAAATAACTGCCGCCAAACATCACCCTTTTTCCTTCAATCAAAGAGGGATTGACCAATGCGGACTCTGCCCCCAAAGAGTAAGCAATACCAGCTCCACCTAAAGCCCTAGATTTTGGTCCAAGACCTATAAGATAGTCTCCATTTGTTGCAAAAAGTGTCGAAGTATATAGTAAGATACTCATTGCTCCAATAGATTTAATATGTTTCATAAATTAAAACTCCTTAAAAAAATTTCGATAAATATTATAATAATAGTTATAATTTAAAACTATAAATTTAAAAGTAATTTATTTTGTTAAAGCTATGTTCTTAGGTGTGGTGCTATTGACTGGTACTCTTTGTAAGACTACCAGTAATTTGAAAAGTAAATTTATTGCAGCATAGAGGGATTAAAGAATTTTAATTTTTTATGTTAAATGACTTGGACTAAACCATTTCTAAAAAGGTAAAATATTACAATAGTTAATATCGCTACGTATCAGTGAGGTGAAGAGTTCAGTTCCTGCCTCAGGCATACATGGAAAATTTTGGTAACTGTCTTTGGAGTGAATGTAGCGTTTATAGTATTCCCATGGTGTATCACTTCCATTTTCTAGAGCATTGGGATAGGCTGTCTGATTCTTGAAAAAAGTTAGCGATATCATACTTTCAAGTGGCTTTAAAACACCTTCTTTTGCTGTGCTACTGCCATTGCCTGAGGGGTAGCTATGGTATGCATCCGGAGCGTCGTAAATAAAAAAGTCTTTATGCTTTTTATCGATATTTGTAAGCATACTGAAAATGGTAAATGGTACACGTAAATCTGTTCCACTGTCATGCGAAAAAAGTTCTATAGCGATATTTGTATCTTTTGGAAATGTATCAAAGTCATGTTTTCGCATGTCAAAAGCGTACCAAGGTGCCATTGCAAAGATGAATTTACCATTTTTCCCCCATCCTTTGTCTGCAAAGTATTTTAGCACATAAAATGCTTTACCTCCTCCTGATGAGTGTCCGACAACACCGAGTCTGCTTGTATCGAAAAATGCCTTTTTCGTACAATCCTGATACATATCTTCAAAAATTTTTATGATATTTGTACAGCCGTATTCTTCAAACTCAGGTGCAAACAATACAATATTTTTCTTTAGTACAAGAGCATCGATAAGGGTTTTGTAATTATTTGGATTGATAGAACTCCAGCCAGGTATAAAAAGTATGACGGGGAGTTTCTGTGCAATATTTTCGGGATAAAATATAGTTGCTTCTTCTACTTTTTCACTGGTAATTTTTATTTTCGGAGTATTATCTTTTAATGCAGAAAGGGAATTTGACAAATTTGTGTTTGTCGCATTTTGTGTTTCAGAGGACTTTCCCCCACCTCCACATCCGATCAATAATAGCATCATAAGTATAGATAAAACTTTGGCAAACATTGTACCTCCTTTTGTAAAGAAAATCCTGTAAAATATTATCACAGAAGCAATAAGTAAAAGGTTAAACAATCCAATTTTAGAAGTACAGATATAAAGGTTACATCTCTATTGAAAAAAAAGCTGATCTAAATAATTACCTACAATCCAAAAAAGTTATGCACATATTTTTGTGACGAAGCGGTGTTCAATGGTATTTTTTTAAGTGTTTTGTTTTGGTCGTTTATAACGATAAGGATGTTTCCATCACGTCTGAGGTGTTTTTCGCCCCAATCTTTTTCAAGGTTATCTAAGACATTGTAAACTTCCATATTTGACGGTTCTATCTTTTCATCTGTTTTGGTGTTTCGGATACGAAGACCGCCTATTTTCTTTTCTATTTTGTAAGGTATATAGGGTTTTAATTGCGTATAGACTTGTTTATCACGGCTTTGTGGTTGTCCTTTGATCATCGCAACAAGCCCCAAAAATAAAAATCCTAGTCCCAAAGCAATACCTAGATATTTACTATACTTTTTCATAATATTCCTTTATTTATGATACTTTATCAGATTTAGGGTAAAATTGGATTGATACAAGTCAAAAAATTTATAAATGTTCTTGTGTATAATGATAAAAAAAGGTATATATAATTATGTCAGAAGCATTAACAGCAGAATTACTCTCTATCATACAGAAAAACTTCCCCCTTACGAGGTATCCTTATGCCAAGATCGCACAAACCTTGGGAGTAAGTGAAGAGGAGGTTTTAGAGACATTGAGGGTACAAAAAGAAGCTTCTGTGATTCGTCAGATTTCCCCTATCTTTGATACAAAGAGATTGGGATACAGTTCATCACTAATCGCTTTTATAGTAGATGAAGATAAAATCGATAAAGCCGTAGAGATTATCAATGCCCATCCGGGAATCTCACATAACTATGAAAGAGATCATGATTTTAATATCTGGTTTACCCTTGCCGTTGCGCCAGACTCTAAACTTGGACTTGAAAAAACCGTGGAACTTTTAGCCCAAAAAACAGGTGCAAAAGATGCAATTATATTGCCAACTTTAAAGATGTTTAAAATCGCAGTGAAGTTAAATACAACCGGAAAAGATGCCAAAAAAGAAAAAGTGGCAAAGAAAAAATTTAAAGCTATACAACTCACACCTTTTCATCATGAAGTGATACGTCTTGCCCAGCATGATTTACCTATCAAAAGTGATCCATTTGCTGATGTTGTGGCAACTTTGGATACTGAGTACGATACACTTTTTGATACCTTAAAAGAGTTTCAAGAAGCTGGCGTGATGCGTCGATTTGCAGCTATACTGAACCACAAAAAAGCAGGATTCAATGCAAATGCTATGGTGGTGTGGGATGTAGATGCAAACAGAGGTGAAGAGATTGGTAAAAAAGCAGCAGAGTTTTCAGCCGTAAGTCACTGTTATCTCAGACCAAAGTATGAAAACTGGCCTTATAACCTTTTTACGATGGTGCATGGAAAAACAACACAAGAGACAAATGCCATCATCGAGTCTATCGCATCTGAGATCGACCATAAAACCAAACGACCGCTTTATTCCACTAGAGAGTTTAAAAAAGTACGAATCAAATACTATACACCAGAGTTTAAAGCCTGGGAAGATCAGATAACAGGAGATATATCATGAGTGAGTTTTTAGAACTTGAGGCAGGAAATCTTACGATTGCACTTTTCTTTTTACTTATAGCAACTATCGTAGCGACACGTCCTTTTGTACGTTCACAGGTAAAAAAGTTTATCTTTTTTACAGTGATAGTTGTTTTTTCCATTTTGATTACGGGGCATTATGTAATCACAACAAATAGAATGTCAGATGTGAAAAAGGCATTTTCTGAGGGTAAAGCGATTGAGTGTGAAAGCAGACTCAATCGTAAAGCTGCACAATCAGTTGTCGTAAGAAAAAACCTTGGTTGGATTTTGAAAGGTGATGAATTTTCAAATCCAAACTATGAGAGAGTGTTTCATACAGCCAGATGTATTGTAAAAGTCAAACCAAAATTGAAGCTAAAATAAAAAAGCTCTACCAAAAAGGTAGAGCTTTTAATCAATCGTTGTTCTTTTTTTTGCGCCTACAAGCCAGTATGCTATAGCTAATCCTACTATTACAGCAGCGATTGTTAGAAGTTCTTCTCCTTTTTCAGCAGAGAGAGAATATATCAGTATCTTTCGTATCAGAGCTGCCATCGCTAACATGATAAAAGCTCCTATTGCAAAACCTCTACCTTGTAAATGATTAATCTCTTCATGAATTAGTTCTATAGCTGCCCAGAGAACCAGTAAACTACCTAGAACTGTGAGAATACCTTTTTCTATACCTATGTTTGAAAAAAATAGAAGATAACTATCATATCCAAATAGTCCAATAGCAAAAAAAGCAACAAGTGCTAATGCCCCCGCCAAAAAGTAGTTTATATACGAATTGAATTTTTTTAAACTCGTTAAAATATTCTTCTCAATTTTTGATAAAGATAGAAATTTGCTTAATTCTTCTTCCCGATATGAACTTGTGAGTACATCAAGATTCATGTCTACAATCTTTTCAACAGCTCTTATTTCTTGTATATGATTTTCTTTATTTTTAAAATTTTCTTCTATACTCGTAAGTATAAATGTTCTTACAAAAGTAAACGCTGAATTTACATAGTGTGTAGGCAATCCAATCTTTACATGTATTTCACCGATTTTATATAGATACATAAAATAGGGTAAATCATATTCTCCACAAAAAATATTAATGAACCATTCTTTGATCTTTGTTCGGTGGTATGCAATAATTTCTTTATTTTTCAGAAATTTGGCAGTTTTCCCAAATCCCCATATATAATCATAAAATCCATCTATGAAATCGTCAGCTAATTTTTCCATACGAGGTTGAAGATCTTTTAGGATTTGCGCTTCTTTGTCAGTAAATTTATAGTGTTCTTTTAAACTTCGATAGTGCTGCATCATATCCTCTGTATAGTTAAGATAAAGTCATTTAACGTTTATTATACCCAGCATTGACTTTTAGTTCAAGTCCAAATCTGTAAAATCTTGTGATGAGCTTTTTCAAAATATAAGCGAGATAACCTTCGACTTTAATTTTGTTATATAGCATCCCTAGTGCATATTTTCCTCCCAGCGCGATAAAAACACCATCTATTTTGGTCTCAAAGGGTTTAAGTGGTTGGTCTTGTTCACTTTTTTCAATGCTTTTTGCTACATACAGAGCACTTTTTTCAGCTATCTGTGCAGTGGGAGGGAGGATGTTTGATTGTTGGTCTGTGATTTGTGTACAGTCACCGATGGCAAACAGGTTTTCATAGTTTTCTACCATGAGCATGCTATTTGGGATAATTTGTCCGATTTTGTTTTTAGGTGTATCCATAGTTGCAATCAAATTGGCTGCTTTGATGCCGGCGGTAAAAATGATAAAATCAAAATCCATTTTTGTCTGGTCTTTGAATGTGATTTGTCTTTGTGTGATTTGAGAAATAAAGGCATTGGTGTATATAGCGATTCCAAGTTTTTTGAGTCTTTTAGTACTTTTTTGAATCAGGTAGGCGTGCATGCCTGGCAGTACGGTGGGTGCTGCATCGATAAGAGATATCTTTAAATTATGACTGCACTGTGCAAGGATTTTTTCATAGCGTTTGAGTGTATATGCCATTTCGGCAGCTATTTCTACACCGCTAAGTCCTGCTCCTGCGATGGCAATGTGTAAATCTCCTGAGCGTTTAAATTTTTTATTTTGTAGTTTATCTGAAAGTCTTTTCTCAAAAGCTTGTCTAAAAGCAAATGCTCTTTGGATATCTTTGACACCGTGGGTGTGTTCTTTGAGACCTTCTATAAAGGAAAAAAAGTTTGTTTTTGCTCCCACTGCTAAAATAGCATAATCATAACAGAGAGATTCCCCCGATGTGAGAATCACTTTTTTGCTAGTTTCTATATGTGTGACTTCTGATTGTATAAATGTGATATTTGTACCAAGCCCTTTGGTAAAACTCTCTAGATCTATAGCAATATCTGACATATCGAATCGTCCGGCTATATAGCCATATACCTCTGTTTGCATATAGTGATAGGGATTTTTGTCTATAAGTGTGATGTGAAAGTTTTTATTTTTACATAGATGTTCTGCTGCCCTGAGTCCACCATAGCCTGCACCGATGATTATTATTTGCTTCATGTTTGATACTTCTTTTTGTTTTTATATGTGTATTAATCTTATGGTACAATCGACACAGTCGTTTTTCTGTATAATCATGGTTTTTATGACTATGCTAAATAAGATAAAAATGACTTAAGAGCACCTTATAATTGATGAAAGTCAATGAAATTTTTTTCAAATAAGACTATAGTGTTTTGCTAGATAAATGAGGATTGTAATGTACGGAATTGTTATGTTTACACATATAGTGGCGGCTTCAACATGGATCGGTGGATCGATGTTGTTGTTTGCTTTGGGGATTTTTATGCGGGACAAAGAGGCTCAAAAAGTCGTCTATTTTTATATCGGTCCTATTTATGGCTATTTTGAGTCAGTTGTTTTGGCTGTATTGTTGATAACGGGTAGCTATATGTATGTTGTTAATGGTTTTCATGATAATCCCGACAAATTTACGTATCAATTGGGTTTTTATATGCATATCAAAGTGGCGCTTGTAGCGTTGATAACGATTGCTACAAGCATCCATATGTATGTCTCTTTAAAAACAAACGGTAGGGATAAAACACTCAAAGAGAAGTTACTTGCCCGTGGGACATCGTTATTTATATTTGTGTTAAATTTCGTGATCTTATGGTTTGCGATACAGATAAGATCTATACTTTAACATTATCCGTGTGACCAGTAACGAATCGGTCCTGTATCGATATGCATAAATCCTGATCTAGGGTAGTATCCTACACCTCCGCGTCGTAAGAAGTGTGCTAACTTTCTAAGATCTTTAAGTTCTGTTCCCGGTAGATTTATATCGATCGCTCTGGCTTTGAGATGAAAACTGTTTTTTGCAACACCTTCTGTATTTCTTCTAAGCATTGCATTTGTTTTGGGTGATCTGTAACCTGATATCACTTTAAAAGGTTTGTTTGTATCACGAATAAGTTGTATAGCGTACAGTAGATCTAAAAGTTTAACATCCATTTTTTGTACATCGCCGGTTCTGTAGTCACGTAAAAAATGGTTGATTTTATCGAGTTCAGAAGTTACAAAATGGTCTTTTGCCCAGTAAGTAGCTCTAAGATGCTCACCCGTGTGAATGTTATAAAATTTGATTTTACGATCTACTGGAAGTCTGTATGCAAAAAGTTCATATGGACTTAGCGTCAATCCAGCTGTCGCGACAATACTCTTTCTCAAAAATTCTCTTCGATCAAGCATATTTTGTTCCCTTATCTATGGTGATTATAGGAGCTAAATCGGCTATATTTCAAATAGCTTTAATTTTTTTGGAAAATAGATGAATTGTTTGTGTTATATCTGCCAAAAAATGGCAGATATTTTTTAAGAGGTAAAGTTATTTATATGTTTTACAAAATTCTATAATTCTTTTGACACCTTCTTTGATATTTTCTTCTGAAGTTGCGAAGGAAAATCTAAAATATCCCTCACTTCCAAATCCAATACCCGGTACAACAGCAATACCTTTATCGGCAAGTAAATCTTTACAAAATTGCATAGAGTCACTTGAAACATTTTTGATATTGATAAAGAGGTAAAAAGCACCGGCAGGGGAAAGTACAGAGAGGTGTTCACTTTCATTGAAAAGTGTTACGGCAAGGTCTCTTCGTTTTTGAAATGCTTGACGCATCATCTCTATTTCTTCATCTGCTCTGCCGTCAAGTCCTGCAATAGCAGCTTTTTGAGTGATAGAGTTGATATTTGACGTACTTTGTGACTGGAGTTTTTTCATCGCTGCGATAAGTTCATCGTTAGGTGAAGCGAGATATCCAAAACGCCATCCTGTCATCGCCACTGATTTGCTAAGACCGTTTACTGTTACAGTGCGTTGAAACATGTCATCATTGATACTTGCGACTGCTGTAAACTCTCCATCGTAGATTAGTTTTTCATACATCTCATCTGAAACAACAGTGATATTTGTACTTTTAAGTACATCTGAGAGTGCTTCAAGCTCTTCTCTTGTATACACTGCCCCAGTTGGGTTGGATGGTGTGGTTAAAATCAACATTTTGGTTTTTGGGGTGATCGCTGCTTTTAGTTTCTGGGGTGTGATTTTAAATCCATCTGTATCTTCTGTTTCGATAATCACCGATTTACCACCACTATATGTAACAAGTTCAGGGTACGTTACCCAGTATGGGCTAGGGATGATAACTTCATCACCTTCATCTATAAGTGCTTGTGTGAGATTAAAGAGTGAGTGTTTTGCACCGTTGCTTGCGATGATTTGCGATGGTTTATATTCTAGGTTATTGTCCCTTTTGAGTTTGTCAGCGATAGCTTGAAGAAGTTCTGGTATCCCTGGAACAGCTGTATAACGTGTAAAATCTTCATTGATCGCTTTGATAGCTTCATCTTTTATCACTTGTGGTGTACCAAAGTCAGGTTCACCTGCTGAAAAACTGATAACATCTTTTCCCTCAGCTTTGAGTTCGCCTGCAAGTGTAGAGATAGCGATTGTTAAAGATGTGGAAAGAGAATTGATTCTTTTGGTTAGCATAAAAAACCCTTATTTTTTTAATCAGATTATAACAAATAAGGGGGTAAAAGAGGCTTAAATCTATGATGTCATGAGTTCATACGGGCGTTGTATCTTTTGTATCAATAGCGAAACACTGACATTTCTGGATTCTCTGGCAAACTCTTTACCAGCAAGATAGACCAATATCGTAGGAACAGAAAATATCTGCAAATTTGCCGGAATCTGTGGTGTTTTTGATGAATCGATAAAGAGTTGTTTAATTTTGGGAAAATGTGTATCAAATGCTACTTTTATCTTTGGTTTGAGAGCATGACAAACGTTGCAAGTAGGGGTAGAAAAATAGACTAAAACCCCGACCTCCTCAGATATCAAGTTTTCAAGAGATTCAATCGTTTTGATATCATTTCGCATATTATGCCTTTAGTTTTGGTATGGAGATCTCTAAAAGACCATCTTTATAGTTTGTTTTGAGATTTTGTACATCGGCATCTTTTGGAATGGCGATAAAAATTTGTTGTTTATTATGTACTTCTTTTTTGACAACGATACCGTTTTCTTGGCGATCTTCATGGTAAACATGATTGATCACAATATGTATAAAACCTCTTTTAACTTGCACATCTACAGCACTTTTGGCATTGTCCGGAACAGCTGTTTGCAGATAGTAATGATCTCCTTTGTCACTAAACTGTTGCATCTTTGGTAAATTAAAATTTTTAAACAATCCTTTTAGAAAGTCGTCATCTTGAGAAGATTTTTGTAACTCCTGAGTCATTTGCAACATTTCTTTTTGAAAATCTTGCATACCAGACTGGAGTTGCTCTTGTATTTGGCTGATATTTTTTTGTATCTCATGTTTGACTTTCGGATTTCCAAATATATCGTTAAACAGTTTGTTTAAATCACCTTTTAGCTTTTTCTCATCAACCAGTGGTTCTTGTTGTGGTGTTATATGTGAAGTTGCTTGTGAAGCCACCGCTTTTGTTTGTTTTTTTGGTGGTATGACACTTTTGTCTATACTGACCGTGATCTTTGGTTGGGGTGCTTTCTCTTTGATCTGTGCATCTTTTTTCCCTAAAAGATAAGCCTGATATCCGATGATACCGACAAGAATCATGCCGATAATGGCGATAAGATTTTTATTCATAGATATTCTCCTATTATAATATATGGATTTATAATACATGAAAAAGGTTAATGATATCTTTGAAAAGGTAAATCGTGGTTCTTATATTGAGAACAGTATCTTCTTTGGAAAATATTTAGACATTTAGTTGGTGCGGTAATAATGTTGAGATATGTTATACTTTTAGGATCATCAATAAAAGTAGAAAGCATGAAGTTACCGAAAATCTTACATACTATTTCATCTGAACTTGCCACCCATCAAGCACGGGCTATTGTTGTGGGAGGAAGTGTGCGAGATTATTTTTTGCATATTGGGGCGAAAGATTATGATATCGAAGTATTTGGATTGGGTAGGTTAGAAACGTTGGAAAATATCTTGCAACACTATGGAAAAGTGAAACTGGTTGGGAAAAGTTTTGGTGTTTTAAAATTTTTGTATCGCAACGAGGAGTATGATTTTTCTTTTCCTAGAAGTGAACGTAAAGTTGCTATGGGGCATAAAGGGTTTGATGTCTCTATCGATGGTTCTATGAGCTTTAAAGAAGCGGCAAAGCGTCGGGATTTTACGATCAATGCTATGGGATTTGATATCCAAAAGCAAACGTTTCTTGATCCTTTTGGCGGACGGGAAGATTTAGAACAAAAGATATTGAGACATATAAACGATGAAACATTTGTAGAAGATCCTTTGCGGGTATATCGAGGGGTTCAGTTTTGTGCTAGATTTGGTTTGACGATGGATGTGAGAACAAAAGCGTTATGTTCTAAGATGATAGAAGAGGGTGCTTTAGAGGAGTTACCCAAAGAACGTTTGTTTGAAGAGATCAAAAAGCTGCTTTTAAAGGCAGATAAGCCTTCTATTGGATGGATATTACTTAAAGAGTTGGGTGCTTTGAAATCCTTTCCTGAGTTAGATAGCTTATCACAAAGTCAGTGGGTGAGTACCATGAAACGTTTAGATCTGATGGTTGGTATCCGAAAAGATCTTCCAAACGAAAGTTTAACTCTCATGTTAAGTGCCCTCTGTCTTGATTTGGGGGAACTACAAAGTAGAGAATTTCTCATGCGTTTAACCGCTGAGGTAAAACTGGTTACATCTGTATGCTCTTTGCTACCCCACTATAGATATATATTTGATATCTACAAAAGTGATGAAAGTAGTGCTAAGATACGCAAACTCTCGACAAAGGTTAAGATTGAAGATTTGGTATTGTTGGCAAAAGCAGATATGGGTGCTTTAGGCAAAGATGGATCATGGTGTGACAGGTTATGGAGTGATGCAAAAGATTTAGGTGTACTTCAAAGTTCTCCAGAGCCATTTTTACAGGGGAGAGATCTCGTGAGGGAATTTGGTTTAGAACCTTCACCTAAGTTTAAAGAGATTTTAGACAAAGTATACATGATGCAACTTGAGGGGAAAATCACAACAAAACAAGAAGCATTAGATTATATCAAAGGAATTTTATGAAAAAGAAACTACCATTATATTTATTGATAGCATTTATTGTTGCCAATATTCTTTATATGTTTATCGCACCTCTTATGATTATGGATAAAATCAAAAAAGATACGACAAAAATCACACATGAGAGAGGAAAATAGGAAGATTTGATTTAAAATTCAAATCCACCGCTTTGTCCTTTGTTCATACTTTGATAAACAGAGTTAACATAAGATTTACGTGTTGCACATCCTATAACTTCTTTACAGAGCATGCAACTTTTTATCTTATGTTTTTTTTGACATGCTTGTAATATCTCTTGTTGTTCTTGTAGTTTTGCTTTAAAGAGGTTGATCTCTTTTTGTTCTTTAATCGTTGGCATAGGCATTCCTTACTTTTTTTATCTCCTCTTTTGAGCCAAAAAAGCATGGCGTTGTATCGTGTATGTGTTTAGGACTTAAGTCCAACAGCCGTTTAGTTCCATCAATCGCCTCTCCACCTGCTTTTTCATAGACAAAAGCAAAAGGAAAGACTTCAAACGTCATTCTTAGTTTTCCGTTTGGTACATCTGTTGTTCCTGGATAAGAAAAAAGTCCACCGCCCTTGAGTAAAATCTGGTGAAGATCTGGAACCATTCCTCCACTGTATCTGAGACGATACCCTTGTGCAAAAAAACTATCGATAAGCTTTTTATGCATAGGTGACCAGTTCTTTTGTGTACCGCCTGGAGCATTTAACTTGCCTTTTTCTTTCAGCGTGATTTCTTGTACAAAAGTAAAGGTATTATCCGATTCAAGTCGGAACATCTTTACACCATCACTATCAGCAGTTACCATCTCAACACGTGGTCCATATACGATATATACAGCTGCTTTGAGATTTTTACCACTATAATCGTTTTCATAAATTCCAAAAATAGATCCGACTGAAAGATTGACATCCGCAAGACTTGAACCATCAAGTGGATCATATCCTATAAGATACTTTCCATTTTTATGTAATGGATATGGACCTTCTTTTTCTTCACTTGCTAACTCTTTTATAGAACTAATAGGTGAAAAAATCTCTTCTATAATTTCATCACATTGGATATCCAGTTTAAGTTGTGTATCGCCTGTAGCGTTTTGAAGTTCTGAATAACCTTTGTCTTCATGTTTGATTGCATAATCTATTTTGATTGCAGCTGTTTGAATGGCATTATATATCTCTTGCATAACACTCCTTATACTTTTTTTGCATTTTCTTTAATCCATACAATGATCTCATCAGTATCATTAAGATTTAATACCGCGATATCTTTTGGAATTTGATATAAACTAGTATCGACACTTTCATCAATCGCTATTGCTTTTATATAGGGAAAATAACTTTCCTCAATTTTTTGACGAAAAATAGCTACTCTTGGAAGTGGTAAAGTTTTTAGTCCTTCAACTAAAAGATAATCAAAATCTTTAATCATAGCAATAAGTTCTTCAAGTGATTTACTTTTTTGTGAAAAGTAGGTAGTCCGTGTCGGTGAAACGACTACCGTTTCTGCCCCAGTTTTGGAAAACTTGTAACTATCTTTTCCTTCTATATCAAAGATAGCTTTATCTTTTGGATCATTTTTAATAATAGCTACTTGATTAGTTTGAATCAACTTTTTTGCTATTTTTTCGATGAGTGTTGTCTTCCCACTGTTTGAAGGTCCTGTAAATGCTACCGCAGCTCTTTTCATAAAACTCCTTAAAGAATCTTTTTAATTCTTGAATTAAAAAATAAAAGTACCTATATTCTAACAAAATCTAAATTATATTAGTGTAAAATATTTCTTATCTTATAGTAGGGTTGGTGATGAAAAATTTATTTTTAATAATCGGTATTAGTATATATTTATCTTTTAGTGGATGTTCTTCCAAAAGTGGCTTTTTGAGTCCTGATGTTTTATCGCAACGTGCACTTTTATATACTAAAAAGGCTGAAATTTATAATTCACTTGAGATCAAAGCTTCAGCTGTCATAACATACCTTAACCCTCTGTTAAAAAAATATAATGATCATGAACATGTTTATTTACTTGTGAGTTTATTTATCGATAATGATTCCAGCGATATACAAAAGCAAGGGTTACATAATCCTGATATCTCTTTATCTCTTGATGGTACAAAAGCTCTTCAAATACAAGCGTTACAACAGGGTGATGATTTGATTAAAATCGCACCAATTAAAAATATGTGGTCTCACTACTATCTTGTAACGTATAAAAAGGTTTCGGCTGATAACTTTCAAGTTACACTTAAAAGTCAGAGATATGGCTCTTCTGTCTTAACTTTTGAAGTTGATTGAGTAAGGTAATATCTTTAATTCCTAATATATGAGCATAAACGATATAGTTCGCTAAAACTTTTTTACCATATTTCCTAGCTTGTGCATTTGGTAACAATTCCATACTTAAAAATGGTTCATACCTTTTTTGACCAAAAGTTTCTTCATTTTTGATGATATTTCGTTTGGTATACCCAATTCCTGCATTATATGCATAGGCAATAAGAAGAGGATGAAAAAGATGTTTTTGTAGATAATCAAGATGGATATCTGCAAAATGATAAGCAATCTTGGGATTAAACATATCTTCATATTTAAAATCGCGATAACCTTGCTGTTTTGCAATGCCCTTTGCGACAAAAGGCATAAATTGCATCAATCCTAATGCATAGGAATAAGAAACGTCTGTTGGAATGAATCGGCTTTCTTGGCGGGCAAGAGCAAAGATTAAAGCTTGTTTTTTAAGGGAGAGGTTTTTTATATAACGTCTGTATTCAAGGAAATAATAATGTTTATTATCTGAAAAACGATAAATAAGTTTACTGACATGTGGCTGGGTATCTTTACTGTTTAATGCCAAAGCCGCAACTTTTTTTGCTTTAAAGTTTGGAAAAATCCTTTTTTTAAACTTTTGTTGTATCTTTAACCAGGCAAATGGATCTGTGATATCAAAAGGTGTTTTGGATTGTTTTGGATTGATAGATGTATAGATATTTGTAGGAAATAAATGTAATTTTTCATAGGCGAAGAGTGTATAGATATTGATATCTTTACTTTGTAATAGTAACTCTTTTAGAAGTTTGGTATTTCGCTTGATGAGGTATTGCCAAAATAGTGCTTTATCTTTGTCAAAATTTTGTTTAGCTTTTTTCTGTGATAATTTAAAATACCATTGTGCTATATCTTCATATCCCATTTTAATTGCATTTAAACCAAGTAAAAAATTTGATTGGGCATTGAGATGCGAAGCGTCAAATTTTAAGATTGATTTTTGTAGATTATCTAGTTTTGGATTGTATACAATTTTGTTAATCATTGTGTTAAAATTATATTTTTTAGAAAGTGTTATCACTTTAGTAGCCGGTAGGGGTATATTGTAGTATTTTTGGCGAAAGGTATTTCCCACACTATTAAAGACATCAAAAAAGAGTTTAGGAGATGCTTTCATAAGTGAACTAAAACTTCTTTGTGCAATAAGATGATATATTTGCGCATCATGAGGGTATTTATAGGTTATCGCGTTGGCAATGGCATCTAGTTTTTTGGGCTCTATCTTAGTGGCTTTATAAGGCGTAAGACCTACTTTTACACAATCTGAATCTTTCCCCTCAAAAAGTGAAGCAGGTAACTTTTTACAATATGTAATACGTTCAAATGAAAAATCATCTATTTTATTTGCGAACTTATAAAATAGTTTCCAATTCATGTTTTTTACATCACCAAGAAGTTGTTTCACTTGTGTTGGTGTGGTGTTTTGATCCAAATATTGACTGATATAAAAATCTTTTGTCAAACTCCTTGGTTTATCTTCTAGAAAATCTAAAGTGATATTTCTTGCATGACAAAAGAGGGAAAAAAGTGATAGTAAGAAGAGGATTTTTATCATAAAAAATACTTCTTACATGATCTGTTATGCTACGCTCTGTGCGAGGTTAAAAAGAACCTTGACTAAAAAAAGGTCTAAGAACTGAAGTCCTAAAATGATGATAATAGGACTTAAATCTATTCCTCCTATTGTAGTTGGGATATAACGTCTTACAAAAGCGTAAACAGGTTCTGTTAATCTTCGTAAAATTTGTACGATAGGATTGCTAGGATCTGGGTTCACCCAAGTTAAAAGTGCTGAGATGATAATAATCCAAATATATATGTTTATCACCATGGATAAGATTTGTGCGATTGCCTGTATAAATGTTGCTAAGATCATTTGATTATTTCTCCTAAATAGTTTTTGATATACGGATAAATGTCCGCTAAATTTGGACCACTTGTCTCACCGGTTAAAAGTGCACGAAATGGTTTGGAAAATTGTTCTTCTTTTAGTTCACTCTGCTTTAAAAGATACGCTTTATAGGTATCAAACGTTTTATGATAGGGTGCATCTTTTGCGATCTTTTTTAGCTTTTCAAACTCGTGTGGAAATTCGTCACATGTTTTTGATGCAAAAAATTTATCTATCTTGAGTTTGATTTCTTGTAATGTACTATCTTCTTGTGTATAGATCTTGGCTAAATTTCCTAACTCTTCACTAGAGTATCCAATCGCTTTAGCAAGCTCTTTTGGATCTAGTAGCTTGATATGTTCACGATTAAGTTGACGCAATTTTGCCATATCAAACTTGATGGGTGTTTTGGAGATGCTAGATAGGTTAAACCACTCTATCGCATCTTCTAAAGAGAAGATTTCTGTAGGTGTTTTGGTACTACCTAAAATCAAATAGTTTATGATGCTTGCAGGTAAAAAGCCCTCTTCAAGCAACCATTTGACACTTATATCATCACCTTGTGTATCTAAAATGGGCAAATGTGCATAAACTATCTTTTTATCATATCCTAAATAGTTGTGTATGAGGATTTGTTTAGGCGTATTTGAGAGATGATTTTCATCTCGTATAACTGTAGATATGTCATACATCATGTCATCGATGGCACAAGCAAAATCGTATGTTGGTGTTTTATCGACGTGCATAATAACAAAGTCATCGATAGCATCAGGTGTAAAAGTAAGCTTCCCTTGAATCTCATCTGTAAAAGTGATAGGTTCATTTGGCTTTTTGATACGTATGACAAACGGAGATTCATTATTAAGCACTTCTTCATCACTTAAATTTTTACACGTTTGGTCATATTTGTAAGTGGTTTTATGATGCTTGGCTTTTTCTTTTTTTTGTTCTAGTATTTGTGGTGTACAAAAACAAGAAAAAGCATTTTTATCCATAAGTAATTTGGTAGCAAGTTGTTGATGAAATTTTAGATTTTCACTTTGGTGTATCACTTGATCATAGTTGATACCAAAAAGAGATAAAATTTCTAATATTTCTTGATTTTTTCTTTCAATATTATGTTCTTTATCTGTATCTTCTATACGAATAAGAAATTTTTCATTATTTTGTCTTGCACTGATATAATTAAAAAGAGCAACACGTAAATTGCTAATGTTCATATCCCCAGTAGGAGAGGGCGCAAAACGATACATTCATATCCTTGTATTTTGATTAAAACAGAAGTCTACAGAAATTTAGATGAAAAATATATTTATTCTTGAATATAATGATACATTAAATGTGCAAAATTAGAGAGGTTTGAACTATATGTATTGGATTTGTGGTAATATTTTGCCATCTTTACAGCTTTACCTGCATCAATACGCCCATATCCAGCATGATCATTTTTCCCATTTAGATAACGATAATCACCAATTTTTTTGGATGTTTTTTTCAAAATATCGATAACTTCATCTCTTGTTAGATCAGGATTTGCAGAAAGCATAAGTGCACTTACTCCGGCTGCGATAGGAGCAGAGGCAGAAGTTCCTATAAAATTAAAATTATAATTCCAATCTGTATAGCCTTTAGCGCCTGTAGCATCAGTGGTAACCATTTCTCCTCCCTGTACGCCACCGGGTGCGAGAAAATCAAGAGAAGAACCAAAATTGTTATAATTTGAAATAGTATCGTGTTCTGTAGATGAACCTATTGAAATGACATAAGGAGATTCTGATTCATCATTGATATCGGGATCATCAAGGTTTTTTCTATCATTGCCTGCTGCAAAAAAGATTAATATTCCTTTGCCATCTCTACCTTGTGTCGCCAATGTTTTAAAGACTTCATTATAAGCATCAAGATTAGTGTAGGATCCCCAACTATTGGTAATAACATCAACATCGTTTTTCATCATATACATAAATGCGGCTATATCATCTGCAACATTGTTATCAGAATAGCGTACGGCAACAAGTTTGGTATGTGGTGCAACACCGACAATACCTGTTCCATTTTCTGCAGCACATAAAAGTCCAGCGCAAGCAGTTCCATGCCAATTTCCTGTATCCGTACCTGGATAATCACTGTTTGGATCATTAAAGTT